>NZ_JBHTJA010000024.1:0-73893 GCF_042675525.1 Actinomadura sediminis | reverse complement strand
CCTCGCCGCCACCGGCGCGTGGGGCCGCCGCCTGCCCGTCCCGCACGGGCTGCCGCGGACGGTCGCGTGGGCCGGGACGGTCGCCGGTGCGGCTCTCGGCGTCAGCGCCGTCGCCCTCACCGTCGCGTCCGCGCTGGCCGCGAACTGGCCGCTCGCCGCGCTGATCGCCGTCCTCGCCGTCGCGTCCCACGCGAAGGTCGCGGCGTCCGCGCGGGCCTGCCGGCACTGCGCCCGCCTCGCCTGACGGGCCTCAGCCGGCCGCGCCCGCCCACGCGAGCAGCCGCCCCAGGTGCGGGTCCGGCGACGCGACGGTTCCGGCGCGCCCGGCGACGACCTCACCGCCCGTCCCGTCGATCGTGACGAGCGTGCCCGCCGGGACGTCGAGTCCCCGCGCCCCCACGACGGCCGGTCTGCCCATCGACCGCGCGACGACCGCCGCGTGGCTCGTCGTCCCGCCCACGGCGGTGACGACGCCCGCGGCCGCCGCGAGCCCGTGCATGTCGAGCGGCGACGTCTCCGGACGGACCAGGACGACCGGGCCGTCCGCCGCCATGCGGACCGCGTCGTCCGCGGTGGCCGCCACCCGCCCGGTCGCGACGCCCGGCGAGGCGCCGACGCCGCGGGCGAGGACGTCCCGTCCGGCCGGGTCGAGCCGAGGCGCGCGCGCGAGCCGCAGGTCGCGCGGCGACACGCGCCGGACCGCCTCCCGCCGGTCGATCAAGCCCGCGTCGGCCAGGTCGACCGCGACCCGCACAGCCGCGCGCCCGGTGAGGCCCCCGGCCCGGACCTGCAGCAGCCACAGCGCGCCCGACTCGAACGTGAACTCCACGTGGCATGCGTCCCGGTAGTGCTCCTCGATCCGCCGCAGCGCGCCGGCGAGGTCGGCCCATAGGCCCGGTTCCCGCTCGGCCAGTGCGGACAGCCGCAGCGGGCTCGACCGCCCGGACACCACGTCCTCGCCCTGGGCGGCGAACAGGACCTCCCCGGACGGGACGTGCTCGCCGGTGCTCGGGTCGCGGCTGAACGCGACGCCCGTCCCGCTGCGGCCGTCGCGGTTGCCGAACACCATCGCCTGCACGGTCACGGCCGTCCCCGCGCCGTCCGGGACGCCGTGGACCGCGCGATAGGTCTGCGCGCGCGCCGTGTTCCACGACGCGAACACCGCCCGCACGGCGAGGTCGAGCTGCGCCCTCGCGTCCTCCGGAACCGCTGTGCCGAGCCCCGCGACGGAAGGCGGCACGCGCGGCCGGGACGGCCCGTTCGCGGCGGTGTCCCGGGCCGCCGGAGCGGTTCCCGACATTGCCGCGGTGAGGCTTTCCAGGAACCTGCGGCGGGAGTCGTGCGCGAAGGCCTCGTCGCCCGTGTCGGCGGCCAGGGCCGCCGTCGCCTCCGCCGTGAGGCCGAGGTTCAGGATCGTGCTCATCATCCCGGGCATCGACACCGCGCCGCCCGAGCGGACGGCGAGCGCCAGCGGACGGCCGGGGCCGCCGAGGCGCCGCCCGGTGGCGGCCTCCAGGTCCGCGACGGCCGCGTCGAGCTCGCCGCGGAGACCGTCCGGGAAGCGGCCGTCGCGCAGGAACGCGCGGCAGGCCGGGGCGCCGACGACGAAACCGGGCGGCACCGGCAGCCCGAGGCGGCGCAGCGTGATCAGGCCGTGCGCCTTGGCGCCGAGGACGTCCGCGGGCTCGGCGGCGTCCGGCACGAGCGGATGCACCCAGGTCATCGCGGAATGCCCAGGGTGACGAGGAGGTCCTCGTGGAGCTGGAACCACACCGTGTGGTACGAGGCGAGGTCGTCGGTGACGTACTCGACGTCGCCCGCGCGGGCCCGGGCGAGCGCGCGGGCGAGCCGGTCGCGGTACCGCCGGAACCGCGGCAGGGCCGCGGCGAGGTCGGCGCAGACGGCGTCGGCGCGCAGGTGGAAGTCCGCCAGCGCGTCCAGCACCCGGGCGCCGTCGTCGGTGCGGAGCTGCCACGCCGTGCAGAGGTCGAGCATCTCCGGGTTCAGCACGAGAAAGCGGTCGAAGGCCGCGGCGACCCGGGGACGGGCGCCCGCCGCGTCGAGCTCGCCGCGGACGCGCGCGGCGTCCGACGCCCGCCCGGCGTCGGTGATGCTCCACCCGCCGAACTCGCCGGGCAGGTGCGTGACGAGGCCCGACACCGCGAGGTCGATCAGTTCGGATTCCACGTCGGGTTCGGGCAGCGCGGCGGCCTCGGCGAGCCGGGCGGCGCCCGCGACGCCGACGCAGCGCAGGGTGTGCAGGACGAGCAGGTCGGTGCCGGTCGCGCGCATCGTCACACCCGCGTCCCGCCGGCCGCGACGGCGTGCGCCGCGCCGCGCCCGTCCGCGCGCGCGACGATCTCGCCCGCGCGGACGCGGACGGCGGTCTCGGTGCCGTCGTCCGGTTCGGGGACGCCCGCGGCCGCCGCGACGGTGCCGCGCTCGTCCAGGACGAGGCGCAGGCCGGGCCAGGCGTCCGGGGGGAACGCGCGGCGCAGGCACCGGACCGTGTCGCCGATCCGCAGCCGCACGAGCCGCCCGACCTCCTCGGGGTCGGCCGTCACGACGGCCACGGTCACCCGCTCGCCGGGGCGGGCCGCGCGGACCGCCTCCTCCGCAGCGCCGAGCCGGCCGGTGCCGAGGACCGCGACGACCCCGTCGGCGGCGAGCCCGGCCGGCCGGCCGGTGATCTCGTCGGTCTGCTCCCCGGGCGGCTCCCAGGCGGCCCGGACGGGCGTCGCGGGGGCGGCGTACGGGAGGTGCGGCGGGTCCCAGGCGTCCGCGAGGTCGAGCCCGGCGAGGTGGCGGCAGGCGCGCGCGACGTCGAACGGGTCGCCGAACCCGGGCGCGGCGCCCGCGAGGTGCCCGGACCCGGTGAGCAGCGTCAGCGCCAGCTCGGCCAGCCGGACGCGCCGGACGTGCGGCGCGTGCGACTCCAGCGCCAGCCCGAGCAGCAGCGCCTCCAGCCGGGTGACCTGCGCGAGCGCGGCCCGGCCGCGGTCGTCGTCGAACAGGCCGGCCACCGACCGCAGCCGCAGCCCGGCGCCCGCGGGGGAGTCGCCGCTCATCGGGAGGCGTTCGAGCCGGCCGCGGGCGAACGCGCCGAGCGACTCGCCGAGCGAGGCCGCGGGCGGCGCCTCGGGGGCCTCGGCGTCGTCGAGCGAGTCGACGAGGACCGCCAGGTAGAGCGCGCGCTTGCTCGGGAAGTTCGAGTAGACCGCGCCGCGGGTGAGTTCGGCCCGCTCCGCGATCCGGTCGATCTTCGCGTCGGCGTAGCCGCGTTCGGCGAACTCCGCCCGCGCCGCGACCAGCACGGCCGCGCGCGTCCGCTCCTGCTGCTGGGCCCGCGTGAGCCTGACCATCGCACCTCCTCGCCCTCGGACACCGTCAGATACTCGAAGAATCCAGATGTTAGCACCATTCGAATGTTTTACGTATCTCTCCGGGTCATCGCCGATTTGCCTACACCCATTAGGCTGTAACCAATAAGACTCAAGGGAACGGCTAACCACCATGCAGAACTGGATCACCACGCCCGTCACCGCGGACATCCTGCGCGGTGCCCTCGACCTCGAGCGCACCGCGCGGGGCGTGCTGCCGCACCGGCTGCCGCCGCGGGCCCGCGCGCAGAACATCGACGGGCAGCTCGCGATGGCCGAGTCACAGCCGTCCGGCGTCCGGCTGGCGTTCCGCACCCGCGCCACCGCCGTCGAACTCGACGCGGTGCCCACCAAGCGCTCCTACACCGGCGCACCGCCCCGCCCGGACGGCGTGTACGACCTGCTCGTCGACGGCCGCCTGCACGACCAGGCCGTCCTGCCCGGCGGCGACGTGCTCGTCATCGACGTCGCGACCGGGGCCGCCGAGCACCGGCCCGGGCCGTCCGGCACCGTCCGCTTCACCGGGCTGCCCGGCCACGTCAAGGACGTCGAGATCTGGCTGCCGCACAACGAGACGACCGAGCTCGTCGCCCTGCGCACCGACGCGCCCGTCGAGCCCCTCCCGGACCGGGGCCGCCGCGTCTGGCTGCACCACGGCAGCTCGATCAGCCACGGTTCGGACGCCGCGAGCCCCACCACCACGTGGCCCGCGCTCGCCGCCCTCGAAGCCGGAGCGGAACTGGTCAACCTCGGCCTGGGCGGCAGCGCCCTGCTCGACCCGTTCACCGCCCGCGCCATGCGCGACGTCCCCGCCGACCTGATCAGCGTCAAGATCGGCATCAACCTGGTCAACGCCGACGCGATGCGGCTGCGGGCCTTCACCCCCGCCGTCCACGGGTTCCTCGACACCGTCCGCGAGGGCCACCCGGACGCGCCCCTGCTCGTCGTCTCGCCCATCTACTGCCGCATCCACGAGGACGTCCCCGGCCCCACCGGCATGGACGCCGCCGGCCTCGCGGAGGGACGGCTGCGGTTCCAGGCCACGGGCGACCCGGCGGACCGCGCGCGCGGCAAGCTGACGCTGAACGTCGTCCGGGACGAACTGGCCCGCATCGTCGGGCAGCGCGCGGACGACGACCCGAACCTGCACTACCTGGACGGCCGCGACCTCTACGGCGAGACCGACTTCGCCGAGCTTCCGCTGCCCGACGACCTCCACCCGGACGCCGCCGCGCACCGCCGCATCGGCGAGCGCTTCACCGCCCTCGCGTTCGGCCCGCGCGGCCCCTTCGCCTGACCCCGGTCAGCGCTCGGCGGCGCCCGTCCCGGTCATGGCCCCGAGCCGGCCGGGCGTCGACGCGTCCAGCCGGCGCGCGCCGTCGTGCACGATCGACGGCAGCGGCACGGCGCCGTCGTCCGCGGCGAGCATGTCGAGGGCGAGCGCCGCCGACCAGCTGAAGTCGCACGCCCCGCGCCCGCCGCCGTCCACGGGGTCGAAGTACTCCCGGAACCCCGAGCGCCCCACCAGGCCGAGGGTCGACGCGGAGATCGTCCGGGCGATGTCGGGCCGCCCGGCGCGCAGCGCGCCGACCCACAGCAGCCAGTTGGTGTTCACCCACGTCGGGCCGCGCCAGTAGCGGCGGCGGTCGAAGTTCGGCTCGCGCAGATCGTAGGTGGGCACGGGGTGGCCGCAGCCGCCCATGAACGCGGGCGACAGCAGCAGCCCGACCAGCCGGTCGCGCACGTCGGCGGGCAGCCACGGGTCGAGCAGCGGCGCGAACCCGGAGACCGTCGCGGCCGTCCCCCGGACGCCGGTGCGGACGTCGCGGGCGACGAACGTGCCGCGCTCGTCGTCCCACAGCCGCTCCATCAGCCCCCGGTGCACGGCGCGGGCGGACCGCAGGTGCGGTCCCGGGTCGCGGCCGAGCCGCCGGGCGATCTCGGCGAGGCACAGCTCGCCGTCCAGCAGGATCGCGTTGAACAGCGGGTCCTCGACCGTGAAGCCGTGCTTGTCGAGGAGCTTGAGGTCGTCGTAGCCGATGTCGCGGTAGCTCTCGGCCAGCGCGATGTACGCCGAGTAGTCCGCGTCGCTGGGCCGCTCGTCCGCCGGAACGTGCACCATGTCCTGGCGGACGAACAGGGACCGCGCCTCGGTGAACCGGGTCAGGAACGGGTCCCACGCGGGGCTGTTGTCCGTCCCGGACTCCCACGGGTGCACGATGCACGCCAGCCCGCCGCCGTCGAGGTCGCGCCGTTCGAGCAGGTAGCGGTGCTGCGCGGCGAGCTTCGGGTACGCCTCGGCGAGGAACCGGAGGGCCGCCGCCTCGTCGCCGGCGCGCGTGCAGACGGTCAGCGCCGCGCGGGCGTGCACGGGCGGCTGCACGATGCCGGACGTCCGCACGGCGGGGGCGTCCGGGACGCCGCGGCTGTCCCAGAAGCCGGGGCCGGGGAAGTACGACTCGTCCTCGGTGTCGCCGTAGACGATGTGGGGGAGGCGTCCGGTGTCCCACTGGGCGCGGAGCAGGCCGAGCAGCTCGCGCTGCGCGCGGTCCTGGTCGACGCGGGCCAGCCCGATCGCGATGAACGCCGAGTCCCAGCTCCACTGGTGCGGGTACTGCGTGCGGGACGGCAGCGTGGCGGCGCCCGTCCAGTTGCCGGCCAGCGTGGCCACGGCGGCCTCGGCCAGCCGGCGGCGCTCGTCCGGGCCGGGGCGCATCGCCGGGGGAAGGCCGGCGCGCACGTCGACCTCACCGGGTCCCGCGAAGGGTACGGCGCGGTCCACTCGGGGGCTCCTCACAGGTCAGGGGCATGTCGAGGGGGCACGTTGACCGAACATGCACCGTCATCGACCACTCATTGTCATGGTATGACCTAATCTTGTAATTTCGTGGCCCGCAGCGGAACTTTTGCCTTCAGCGAGCAACGCGGAAGTGCGCCGCGACGAGCGCGGCCATGACCGCGGCGGTGGCCCCGCCGAGCACCAGCACCGTCGGCGGCGACGTGCGGTCCACGACGACGCCGCCGACCAGGGCTCCGGTCGACAGGGTCGCCTGGAACGACGCGGTGAACAGCACCGACGCCGCTTCCGGCGCGTGCGGGACGGCCCTGACGAACCACGCCTGCGAGCACACCGGCACGGCGCCGTACCCCAGGCCCCACACGAGCAGCAGCGCCACGGCGCCCGGCTCCCACCGCCCCAGAACGGGGAGCGCCAGCGCGGCCACGGCGATCAGTCCCGCGGCGACGCCGAACGCGGCGTGCGGACGGCGCGCGACGGCGGCGCCCGCGAGGAAGTTGCCCGCGATCCCCGCGACGCCGAAGGCCAGCAGGAACACCGTGATCGATTGCGCGGACACGCGGGTGACCTGCTCCAGGAACGGCGCCACGTACGTGTAGGCGCCGAAGTGCGCGAGGACGATCAGCACCGTCGTCGCCAGCGCGAACCGGGTCCCTGCGCCGCGGACCGCGCCGCGCAGTACGTCGAGCCCGGTGGCCCGCTCCGCGGGCAGCGGCGGCAGCAGCAGCGCCAGCGCCGCGAGCACCGCCACCGACAGGACGCCCAGCACCGCGAAACTGATCCGCCATCCGCCCAGGCTCCCGAGCAGCGTCCCCAGCGGAACCCCGAGGACCGACCCCAGCGGGACGGCCGAGAAGACGACGGCCGTCGCCCGGCGCACCGAGCGCGCGGGGACGAGCCGTCCGCCCAGACCCGCGCCGATCGACCAGAACCCGCCGATGACGACGCCGACCAGGACGCGCGAGACGAGCATCGCCCCGTACCCGGGAGCGGCCGCGGCGAGGAAGTTCGCCGCGGCCAGCAGGAACATCAGGGCGCACAGCATCACCCGCCGGTCGACCCGGGCCGTCGCGACGGTGAGCGCGGGAGCCGAGAACGCCGCCAGGTATCCGGGCATCGTCATCATCAGCCCGGCCGTGCCGTCGGAGACGGCGAAGCTCGCACCGATCGACGTCAGCAGGCCGATCGGGAGGATCTCGGTGGTGACGATCGAGAAGACGCCGAGCGTCATCGACAGCACCGCCGGCCACCCGGCCGGCGCGGGCGGCGCGGCCGGGCGGCCGCCCGGCTCGACGAGTGCGGACATCGGCGACCCCGTCCTGTGTCGGTGGAGGTGGACGCTCCCACCCAACAAGCGCCACCCGCACCGGGCTGGCGGAATCACGACCTCAACGACTGTTGGAGCACGACCGGCCCGGACGCGGCCGGAACCGTGTTCGCCGGCCCCGGCGCCACCCTCGCCGCCGAGGCCTGACCGCCCGGTCGTGCCACCCTGGACGGGTACGCGAGCCGACGCACCGGGAGACGCCGTGACCATCCGCCGAGCCATGCCCGACATCCGCTCCGAGGCCATGGAGGAGAGCCGCGACTTCTACGGCCTCCTGGGCTTCGAGGAGGTCATGAACCTCGGCTGGGTCATGACCCTCGCGTCCCCCTCCAACCCGACCGCCCAGGTCACCTTCATGACCCATGACGAGACCGCCCCGGTCGTCCCCGACATGAGCGTCGAGGTGGACGACGTCGACGCGGCCCACGCGGCGATGCGGGCGAGCGGCGCGGAGATCGTCCACCCGCTGCGGGACGAGGGGTGGGGCGTCCGCCGCTTCTTCGTCCGCGACCCCAACGGCCGCGTGATCAACGTCCTGTCCCAGTGACCCCGCGCCGCCCGCCTCAGAACTCGTCGAGCCCCCCGACCTGCCCGACCGCCCGCAACACCTGGACGACCCACTCGCCCGTCAGGACGTGAGGCGGGTCAGGTCGTTGAGGACCTCGGACGCGGTGACGGGGTCGAGGTCGCGCCACGGCGTCGTCGTGCCGGAGGACAGCACGATGACGTCGCCGAACTCCTGCTCGGCGTACTCCTCCGGGGCGAGGACGCGGATGCCGGGGGTGAAGAACGCCATCACGCGCCGGCCGCCGGGCGCCGTGCGGATCACCTGGCGGCGGAATCCGCCGTCCTCCGTCTCGCCCAGTTCCCAGCCCCGCGAGGTCAGGCCCAGGATCCGGCCGAAGTGGGCGGTGCCGCCGCTGAACCGGCCGAGACGCGTCGAGGCGCGTTCGTCGTCCGTCAGCCGGTGGACGGGCCGTCCGAGCTGGGGGAACGGCTGCAGGATCTCGTAGTCGGCGAACACCTCGGCCCAGGCGGCGCGGTCCTCGATCAGCAGCGGGTGCGGGAGCGAGACGGCGGCGCCTTCCGGGAGGGCGAACGCGTCGTCGCGGACGTCGGCGAACGTGCCGTCCTCGGCGATGCGGAACGGTTCGCCCCCGGCGGACCAGACGAGCCGGCGGGCGATGTGCCGCATCAGCGGATGCTCGGCGAGCACCTCGCGGAACTCGGCGGGCGCCCACGACCGCCCGGCGACCATCGCCTGCTCCAGCCGCGCGACCTGGTCGGCGGCGACGGCCCGCACCTCCTTCTTGAGGTCGGCGAACCGCTTGTAGGACGCGGGCGCCAGCTCCGGGTCGTCCTTCACGCCCGGTTTCGGCAGGGCCGCGCGCCGCTTGCCGCTCTCGTCCAGGACGAACGGCCTGAGCCGCTCGTCGAACCCGACGCGGAAGCGGCGCCGGCCATAGTCGAGCGTGAGCCCGCCGGAGTCCAGGCCGAAACCGGGGACGAGCCGGTCCGCGAGCTGCTCGGGCGTCAGGCCGCGCTCGCGGGCGACGGCGTTGAGCCGCCACCGCGCGTGCTCCCGCATCCGCTTGGCGTCGGCCGCCTTGCGCGCGAGCCGGTCGAGGTGGCGCAGCGTGTCCGGGGAATCGATCCCGGTCAGCACGTCGAGCGCGCCGAGCCCGCCGGTCCAGACCCGGTTCCGGCTCCAGCGGCCCATCACGGTCGCGAGCCGCGCGGCCGTCTCGGCGTTGCCGAGCCGCCGCAGCGCGTACTTCGCGCCCGGGGAGGCCCAGTCGTCCCGGACGTGGCCGTCCTGGTACACGGCCCAGGCCAGCTCGGCGAGCGAGTCGGGGTCGAGGTGCTCGAACACCGGCTCGCAGCCCGCGTACGGGTCCTCGATGGAGGAGATCCGCAGCATCGTGACGAGGTTGCGGGTGGCCCACACCGGCAGCGCCTGCTCGCGCCCGCGCAGCAGCACCTGCGGATACCTGGCGCGGACGTGCTCCTCGTCCGGCTCCGGCAGCGGATCGGGATACCGGTCGAGGGGATCGAGGCCGAGCGCCTCCATCGCCGCGACCGCCGCGTCCCCGTACCGCCGCGCCGCGTCCAGGACGCACGCGCCGCCGTGCTCCCGCACGATGATCGCGATGCCGTGCTCCGCGTACGTCCGCTTGGGGCCGGGTTTGCGCAGCGCCTCCGCGACGACGAACGGCGCGGCGGCCGGGCCGTGCCAGGCGAACCAGGCGCGGGACGCGCTCTCGACGCCGCTCTTGCCCATCCCCTTGATCATGAACTGGGCGGTGGCGTCGTCGACGAACGGGACGAGCGCCTGCGCGCACGACAGGTGCGCCTTGGCGGCGTGCAGGATCAGCGGGCGGGCGGCCAGGCCGTGCCGGGCGGCGAACCGCTTGAGGGGCGTCACGTAGACCCAGCCGGCCCAGTCGCCGAAGTAGCGCGTGTCGGCGAGCAGCTCGCGGGCCAGGTCGTCGGGCCCGTCCAGGACGAGCCAGCGGTAGCGCGCGCCGCGCATGCCGCCGCGCCCGTCCCGGAGGGCGGCGCCGCTGCGGAAGTACTCGGCGATCCACGCCCAGTCCACGTCGTCCGGGACCGGCGCCTCGTTCCGCCGCCAGGTGTCGGAGACGGCGGCGAACTCCTCCCGGAGCCCGGGCGGCCACGACTCGGCCGCCGGCGTCTTCGGTTTCCTCAGCCCCTGGACGACGATCGGTTCCGCGGCGCGCGGTGCGCGGGGACGTGTCCACGGCGGGGTGGACAGCAGAGGCGGGACGGCCCCCGTAGGGGCCTCGGGGACGCGGGGTGTTTCCGGCATCTTTCCCGTTTCATGGTCGGTTCGGGTGGCGACAACATGAACAAGTCGTCGCGCACCGTGGGAGATCATGCAATTTACGACGGACGGGTGACATCGGGTCGTCTTTTCGGATGGGTGGTGTGGGCATGGCAGTGACGCGTCGGCAGGTCCTCGCGGGGACGGGCACGTTCGGAGCGGGCATCGCGGTCATCGGTGCCGTCGAGCATCTGTTCGGCGCCACCATGTCCGGGGACGGCGCCGACGCCGTCGTCGGCCCCGCGCGCGAGACCGGGTACGGCCCGCTCGTCCCGGACCCGGACGGCCTGCTCGACCTGCCGCGCGGCTTCCGGTACGGCGTCGTTTCCCGCGAGGGCGAGCCGCTGCGGTCGGGGGAGGGGGCGATCCCGAGCCACTTCGACGGCATGGCCGCGTTCCCCGCGCGCGGCCGGAACGTCCGGCTCGTCCGCAATCACGAGAACCGGCAGGACGCCGAGCGGCGCGTGCCCGTCGTGCACGGCCTCACCTACGACCCCGAGGGGCCGGGCGGCTGCACCGTCGTGGAGGTGGACGCCGCGCACCGGGTCCGGGAGGAGCGCGTCGCGATCGCCGGGACGGCGGTGAACTGCGCGGGCGGCCCCACCCCGTGGCGGAGCTGGCTGACCTGCGAGGAGACCGAGGACAAGGCGGGCGACAACGGCTACGCCAAGGACCACGGCTTCGTGTTCGAGGTCGACCCGTACCAGCACGGCCGGACCGTGCCCGAGCCGCTCACCGCCCTCGGACGGTTCCAGCACGAGGCGGTCGCGATCGACCCGCGCGACGGCACCGTCTACGAGACCGAGGACGCGTTCGACGAGCCGTTCGGGCTGTTCTACCGGTTCCTGCCGAAGGACCCGCGCGGCGGCTTCGGGAGCCTGCGGGCCGGTGGACGGCTGGAGGCGCTGCGGGTCCCCGACGTCCCGGACCTCTCCGCCGTCCAGGAGCCCGGCACGGTGTTCGAGCACGTGGAATGGGTGGAGGTGCCCGACCCGCTGGCCCGCGAGACGCCCGTCCGGCTCCAGGACTTCGGGTCCGGCGGCGTCACGCACGCGCAGAAGCTCGAAGGCTGCTACTGGAGCGGCGACCGCGTCCACTTCGTGTCGAGCTACGCCCGGAGCGGCGAGGGCTCCCGCGCGGACCACTTCGGGCAGGTCTGGTCGTACGAGCCGAACACCGGACGGCTCACGCTCGTGATCGTCTTCGGTCCCGGTACCGGCGTCGGCAAGCCCGGCGAATCGCCCGACAACATCTGCCCGGCCCCGCAGGGCGGCCTGATGATCTGCGAAGACGGCGACGGCGCCCAGCACGTCTTCGGCGTCACGCGCCGCCGCACCGTCTACCCGATGGCCCGGAACCGGCAGAACATCGGCGACGCCGACGACCCCGAGTGGGGCGAGTTCGCGGGCGTGACCTTCAGCCCCGACGGCCGCACCATGTTCGTCAACGTCTACGACCCGGGCACCACGTTCGCCGTCACCGGCCCCTGGGGACGCCTCTGAACCCGCCCGGACTCGTCAGATGCGGCGCAGGCGTACGCGTTGCACCGCGTGCTGCTTGTTCTTGTGGAGGACGAGCGTGGCGCGGGCACGGGTCGGGAGGATGTTCGACACGAGGTTCATCTCGTTGACGTCCCGCCACACGCGCTGCGCGAACGCCGCCGTCTCGTCCTCGTCCAGCTCGTGCGCGTACTTGTGGAAGTACGAGCGCGGGTCGGTGAACGCGGTGCGGCGCAGCGCGAACAGCCGGTCGATGTACCACTGCCGGATGTCCTCGACCCGCGCGTCCACGTAGATGGAGAAGTCGAAGAAGTCGGAGACGCCGAGCGTGCCCGGCGGCGACGGCTGCAGGACGTTCAGGCCCTCGACGATCAGGATGTCGGGCCGCCGCACGGTCTGCCGGGCGTCCGGGACGATGTCGTACTCCAGGTGCGAGTACACCGGGATCGACACCTCCTCCGCGCCCGCCTTGATCGACGAGACGAACCGGACGAGCGCCCGACGGTCATACGACTCCGGGAAACCCTTCCGCTCCATCATGCCGCGCTCGGTCAAAATCGCGTTCGGGTACAGGAAACTGTCGGTCGTCACCAGTTCCACGCTCGGGTGCTCCGGCCAGCGGGCCAGGAGCGTGCGCAGCAGCCGCGACGTCGTCGACTTCCCCACCGCGACGCTGCCCGCGACGCCGATGATGAACGGTGTGGGCTTCACCTCACCGCCGAGGAACTCGCTGACGGTGCCGCGCAGCCGCGTGTCCGCGAGGAAGAACAGGTTCAGCAGCCGCGACAGCGGCAGGTAGACCTCCTCGACCTCGGTGATGTCGATCGGGTCCCGCAGCCCGCGCAGCGCGTCCAGCTCGCCGGCCGTCAGCGGCAGCGGCGTGCTCTCGCGCAGGCGACGCCACGCGTCGCGGGAGAGTTCCACATAGGGGCTCGGCACGCCGTCCCATCCGTTCATGGCAGTAACGTAACGGCCGGTTCAGGTCCGTTCCGGGATTTCACCGGGCGTCCACGCTAGCGTCACCCGCTACGGCGGATGCGGGTAGGGCGGGCGTCGCGCAGCGAATAGAGTTGCGGCCATGTGCGGAATCGTGGGGTACGTAGGCGCGCGGCCGGCGCTCGACGTCGTCGTCGAGGGGCTCGCCCGGCTGGAGTACCGCGGCTACGACTCGGCCGGTGTGGCCGTGCTGGCCGACGGGAAGCTGACGACGGCCAAGCGCGCGGGCAAGCTGGTGAACCTGCGCGGGGCGCTGGAGGAGGAGCCGCCGCCGGAGAGCACGCTCGGCATGGGGCACACCCGGTGGGCGACGCACGGGCCGCCGACCGACCGCAACGCGCACCCGCACGTCGACTGCACCGGCTCGGTCGCCGTCATCCACAACGGGATCATCGAGAACTTCGCGGCGCTGCGCGCCGAGCTGGCCGAGGCCGGGCACGGGCTGGAGTCCGACACCGACACCGAGGCCGTCGCGCACCTCCTGGAGGACGAGCTGAAGAACGGCGGGGGCCTCGCCGACGCGATGCGCCGCGTCTGCCGCCGTCTCGAGGGCGCGTTCACGCTCGTCGCGATGCACACCGGCGACCCCGACCTGGTCGTCGGCGCCCGCCGCAACTCCCCGCTCGTCGTCGGGGTCGGCGCGGGCGAGAACTTCCTCGCCAGCGACGTCGCCGCGTTCATCGCGCACACCCGCGACGCGATCGAGCTCGGCCAGGACCAGGTCGTCGAGCTCCGCGCCGGCGGCGTGACGATCACCGACTTCGAGGGCCGTCCCGCCGAGGTCAACGAGTACCACGTCGACTGGGACGTGTCGGCCGCCGAGAAGGGCGGCTACGACTACTTCATGCTCAAGGAGATCGCCGAGCAGCCCCGGGCGGTCGCCGACACCCTCCTCGGCCGCATCGGCACCGACGGGCGCCTGCACCTGGACGAGATGCGCATCTCCGACCGCGAGCTCCGCGAGGTCGACAAGGTCGTCATCGTCGCGTGCGGCACCGCCAACCACGCCGGGATGATCGCCAAGTACGCGATCGAGCACTGGGCGGGCCTGCCCTGCGAGGTCGAGCTCGCGCACGAGTTCCGCTACCGCGACGCGATCCTCTCGCCGACCACGCTCGTCATCGCGATCTCCCAGTCGGGCGAGACGATGGACACGCTGATGGCCGTCCGGCACGCCCGCGAGCAGAAGGCGAAGCTGCTCGCCGTCTGCAACGTCAACGGCTCGACCCTGCCCCGCGAGTGCGACGGCGTCCTCTACACGCACGCGGGCCCGGAGATCGCCGTCGCGTCCACGAAGGCGTTCCTCACCCAGCTCGTCGCCGTCTACCTGATCGCCCTCTACCTGGCGCAGGTCCGGGGCACCAAGTGGGGCGACGAGGTGTTCGCGATGATCCAGCTCCTCGAGCGGATGCCCGAGAAGGTCGACAAGGTCCTCGAGACGATGGAGCCGGTCCGCGAGCTGGCCCGCTCCCTCGCGAACGAACGGTGCGTCCTGTTCCTCGGCCGCCACGTGGGCTTCCCCGTCGCCCTCGAAGGCGCGCTGAAGCTCAAGGAGCTCGCGTACATGCACGCCGAGGGCTTCGCCGCCGGGGAGCTCAAGCACGGCCCGATCGCCCTCATCGAGGAGGGCCTGCCCGTCGTCGTGGTCGTCCCGTCGCGCGCCCGCGACGTCCTGCACGACAAGATCGTCTCGAACATCCAGGAGATCCGCGCCCGCGGCGCCCGCACCATCGTGATCGCCGAGGACGGCGACGAGTCCGTCGAGCCGTACGCGGACACGCTGATCCGGCTCCCCGCCGTCCCGACGCTCCTGCAGCCGCTCGTCGCGACCGTCCCGCTCCAGGTGTTCGCGTGCGAACTCGCGACCGCGAAGGGCCACGACGTCGACCAGCCCCGCAACCTCGCCAAGTCCGTCACGGTCGAGTAGGCCCGAGATGTACGGGTCTCGATCGGCCCGCCGTTGACCCGCCGCGAGAGTTGACGTTCAATCACCCTGGTGATGAACGTCGATTCTCGCGGGGGTCGTATTGCGTTCCGTCCGTCCGGTCCGAGTCCGGCCCCGCTCGATGGCGACGGCCCTCGGCATCATCGCCGCGATGGCGGTGATCATTTTCTCGCCGTTCTTCATGCGCGAGATGTTCGCCGGGTCCGATGTCGATTGGCCGCTGCTGAGCAACATCGGCCAGACCTATGGGGCGGTATCGGCCCTGTTGGCGGCAGGCGCCTTGGTGGTGCTCGGGTTCTCGGTCGCGTTGCAGGCCAGAGAAGCCCGGCACGCCCGGGAACAGGCGGCGCGCGGCACGCAGTTCGAATTGATGCGGATGGTCCTCGACGAACCGGTCTACCGAGACGTGGTGGGCTGGAGCGCTCAGGACGGGCTGACCTCGGACGAGTTCCGGCGGGACCTCTATATCAACCTGCTGCTGAACTGGTGGCGGATGCAGTGGGAATTCAAGGATATGTCCGAGCCGGAAGTGCGACAGGCCGCACGGCGGGACCTCTTCTCAGGAAATGCCGGCCGTGACTACTGGCGCAGGCACGGGGATCTGCGGCGGTCGTTCGCGTTGACACGACGGGGGCGGCGATTCGAGGAGATATTCGCCGAGGAGTGCGCGGCGGCGATCGCCTCCGGTCCGGTCGGGCCGCAGTCTGCCCGGCGGAGTCCCGACCGCGGGGCGGTGGGGAGGCGGACCGGGGTCGCGGTGGCGGTCTTGGGGGGCGCCGCCGTTGCCGGAATGGTCGGTCGCCGTCTCTTGCGGCGCTAGGGAGCGGCCCGCCCCCGGTGGGAGAGCCGAGGTCTTCGGGCGAGGACCCCGGCCCGTTCGCGCCGTCCCGGTGATGCTGCGTCCCGGTGCCGGGCGCCTTCGTTCACCTGCTCACTTCATCGCGGCAGGTCGAACGCACCTTCCTTCAACCGGTCGATGAAGCCGCTCCATTCGGCTCGGCCGAAGGTCAGGACCGGGCTGTGGTCGCCGTACGTGGCGTCCCGCGCCCCGACGAGCCCGGATGGCGACAGAACGGCGACCTCGACACAGGTTCCGTTCGCATTGCAGTGCGTGCTTCGCCGCCAACCGTGCCCGATGACATCGAAATCGGACAATTCACGCCTCTCGCTATTATGTGGGCGCCACCGGCCGATGTGTTACCACAAGTCCCGGGCTTCGATGATCCGCTGCCGGGTTTCGGCGGGAGTGAGCGCTTGGGATGCGAGGCTGTTGTGTGCGAGGCGATACATGTGGGTGAATCGCTCATCGGCCGAGTGGCTGATGGTGATGCTTTCGGTGTGCACGATATCAGGGAACGTGACGTCGTATGCCGGGGGAAACTCGAGGAGCGTGAACGACTCGACGACCACGCTGTGCGGAACGTCCAGCGGCAGGATCTGGAGGGTGACGTGCGGCAGGTCTCCAATGCGGGCCATGTGGTCGAGTTGCTCGCGCATCACATCGGCGTCGCCCACCCGGCGCCTCAGTACGGCCTCGTCAATGACGAGCAGAAGCCGAGGCGGTTTCGTCCAATGTAGTAGGTCTTGTCGTTTTATCCGTATCTCAACGCGGCGGGCTATCTCCCCCGGCGGCATTGTGGACAGCTCATTGAACCCTTCCGTGAGCCGCCGCGCGTACGCCTCGGTCTGCACGAGGCCGGGAACGCAACCGCTCTCCCACTGGCGGATGGTGCCCGCCTCGGATTCGAGGGCGATGAAGTCGGCGAGGGGGCGGGGCAGGTCGCGGTAGTCCTCCCACCAGCCGCGCTCGCCGGCGTCGCGGGCGAGCGCGAGGAGGTCGTCGCGGCGGTCGCCGCGCACGTCGTACAGGTCGAGCAGGCGCTGGACGTCGGGGATCTTCGCGCCGGTGCGGGCGTTCTCGATGCGGCTGACCTTGGCGGTGGACCACGCGAGCCGGTCGGCGACGTCGTCGCCGGTCAGGCGCCTGCTCTCGCGGAGCCGGCGGAGCTCGGCGGCCAGCCGCCGCTGCCGGACGGAGGGACCTCGGGAACCGCTCATCGCACGGGCCTCTCCAGCCCTGACGGACTGCTCTGGGGCGCATTCCGCCGCAGGGAGGGCACCGCGGCGCGAATACATCCGGACCGACGCGGAAGATTCTACGGCCGGAGATCCTTACCCGCACATGACGTCGCAAGTTGCGGCGCAACCGTCGAATCGGCCGGGAGGCGGGTGCCGGGCGCGTCCGCGTGGCACGCTGAGCATGATGATCGACTCGAGGAGCCGCGAATGAGGTACGCGCACGAGGTCGGCAAGGTGCGGGAGGCCGAGCACGCGCTGATGGCGCGGCTCCCGGCGGGGACGCTGATGCAGCGGGCCGCGGCCGGGCTGGCGGCGGTGTGCGCGCGGCTGCTGCCCGCCGTGTACGGCGCCCGGGTGGTGCTGCTGGTCGGCGGCGGGGACAACGGCGGGGACGCCCTGTACGCGGGCGCGCGGCTGGCGCGGCGGGGCGCCCGGGTCGTCGCCGTGCGGGCCGGTTCGAAGGTCCACGAGGCGGGGCTCGCGGCGCTGCGGGCGGCGGGCGGGCGGCTGCTGGACGGCGCGGACGGTGCGGGCGCCGTGCGGGACGCGGACCTGATCATCGACGGGCTCACCGGGATCGGCGGCACCGGCGGCCTGCGCGAACCCCATGCGCGGCTCGCGGCGCTGGCGTCGGCGGCCACCGGGTTCGTGGTGGCGTGCGACGTGCCGAGCGGGGTGGACGCGAGCACGGGACGGGTCGAGGGCGCGGCCGTGCACGCGGACGTGACGGTCACGTTCGGCACCTACAAGCCGGGGCTGCTGATCGACCCCGGCGCGGAGCACTGCGGGGTCGTCGAGCTGGTCGACATCGGCCTCGGCGACGACCTGCCCGACCCGGACGTCGTCGCGGCGCGGCCCGCGGACGTCCAGCCGCCGGAGCCGGGCGCCGAGTCCGACAAGTACCGCCGCGGCGTCGTGGGCGTGCTGGCGGGCGGGGACGCGTTCACGGGCGCGGCGGTGCTGTGCGCGGGCGGCGCGGTGCGCGGCGGCGCGGGCATGGTGCGGTTCGCGTCGGTGGCGCATCCGGTGGAGCTGGTGCGGCGGCGGTGGCCGGAGGCGGTCACGACCGTGCTGGCGCCGGGGACGCCGGGCGACAAGGCCCTGGAGCAGATCGGACGGGTGCAGGCGTGGGTCGTCGGCCCGGGGCTCGGCACCGGGGCGGCCGCCGAGTCGCTGGTGACGGCCGTGCTGGCGACCGAGCTGCCGGTCCTCGTCGACGCGGACGGCCTGACGATCGTCGCGCGGCGCCGCGCGCTGCTGCGCCGTCCCGCCCCGACCGTGCTGACCCCGCACGCGGGCGAGCTGGCCCGGCTGCTCGGGGCGGGGCGGGACGCCGTGGAGGCGCGCCGGCTGGAACACGTGCGGCGCGCGGCGCACGAACTGGGCGCGACCGTCCTGCTGAAGGGGTCGACGACGCTCGTCGCCGAGCAGGACCGCCCGGTGCGGGTGAATCCGACGGGGACGCCTCGCCTCGCGACCGCCGGGACGGGCGACGTCCTGTCGGGGCTCATCGGGGCGCTGCTGGCGGGCGGGATGTCGGCGCTGGACGCGGCGGCGGGCGGCGCCTACCTGCACGGACTCGCCGGGCGCCTGGCGTCCGCGGGGCCGGACGGCCGGGAGGCGCCGATCACTCCGCAGGACGTCGTCGAGGCGCTCCCGGCGGCTTTCCGCACGCTCGCGTAGCGACTCACCGTGATCGTGCCCGGTCATGGCCGGGATGGCGGCACACTGGGTAACCATGAGGGTTCCTGCGGAGGCGCGCGTCGACCTGGACGCCATCGGCCACAACATCGGGGTGCTGCGCGAGCGTGCGGGCGGTGCCGAGGTCATGGCGATGGTGAAGGCCGAGGCGTACGGGCACGGGCTCGTGGAGGCGGCCGGCGCGGCGCTCGCCGGCGGCGCGGGGTGGCTGGGCGTCGCGAAGCTCGCCGAGGCGCTGCGGCTGCGGGAGGCGGGGGTGGCGGCGCGCACGCTGGCGTGCGTGCTGGTTCCCGGCGAGCCGTTCGCCGACGCGGTGGCCCGCGACGTCGATCTCACCGTGGGCTCGCCCGGGCTGGTGGCGGAGATCGCCGCGGCTGCCGGACGGGCGGGACGTCCCGCGCGCGTCCATCTGAAGGCCGACACGGGCATGACGCGCGGCGGGGCCGCCGGGGACGACTGGGCCGCGCTGGTGGACGCCGCGCTGAAGGCCGAGGCCGACGGGCTGGTGCGGGTCGTCGGGATCATGTCGCACCTGGCGTGCGCGGACGAGCCGGGCCACCCGTCGATCGCGCGGCAGGTCGCGGCGTTCACCGACATGGCGGCGTTCGCGGAGAAGGCGGGGGCGCGGCCGGAGGTGCGGCACCTGTCGAACTCGGCGGCGACGCTGACGCTGCCCGAGGCCCGGTTCGACCTCGTCCGTCCGGGGATCGCGACGTACGGGCTGACGCCGGTGCCGCGGGTCGGGGCGTTCGGGCTGCGGCCCGCGATGACGCTGGTCGCGGACGCCGCGCTGGTGAAGCGCGTCCCGGCGGGCAGCGGGGTGTCGTACGGGCACACCTACGTGACGGACCGGGAGACGAACGTCGCGGTCGTCCCGGTGGGGTACGGGGACGGCGTCCCCCGGCACGGGTCGAACCTGCTGGAGGTGCTCGCGGGCGGGCGGCGGCGGCGGATCGCCGGGCGCGTGTGCATGGACCAGTTCGTCATCGACCTCGGCGACGACGCGCTGGCGGCGGGGGACGAGGTCGTCCTGTTCGGCCCCGGCGAGCGGGGCGAGCCCACCGCGCAGGAGTGGGCGGACGCCCTGGGGACGATCTCGTATGAGATCGTCACCCGGATCGGATCACGCGTGCCGCGGGCGTACCGCGGCGGCGGGGCGTAGGGAAGGCGCGGATGGAGAGCAGGACCAGGCGCAGGGTCGGCATCGCGGGCGCGGTGGCGGGCGCGGCGGCCGGTGCGGGCGCGGCGGCGGTGGGGCTGCGGCATCTCGCCGTCGGCCGCAAGCGGCTGCGGCCGGACCCGGACGCGGGCGAGCAGTTCGGCGAGCTGCGCGGCCGGGAGCTGGTCGTGGCGGGCGACGACGGGCTCGCGCTGCACGTCGAGGTGGAGGGCCCGGACGACGCGGACCTTACGGTCGTGTTCTGCCACGGCTTCGCCCTCAACCAGGATTCGTGGCACTACCAGCGCCGTGACCTGCGCGGACGCGTCCGGATGGTGTTCTGGGACCAGCGCAGCCACGGACGGTCCGGGCGGAGCGTGCCGACCCGCGCGACGATCGACCGGACGGGCGCCGACCTGGAGGCGGTGCTGGCCGCGACGGTCGGGCCGGACGATCCGGTGGTGCTCGTCGGGCACTCGATGGGCGGCATGACGATCATGGCGCTGGCGGAGCGGCGGCCGGAGCTGTTCGCGCGGCAGGTCGCGGGCGTCGCGCTGGTCAACACCTCGTGCGGGAACATGGCGGAGCTGACGCTGGGCCTGCCGATGGTGGTGGCGAAGGCCGTCCGGCCGCTGGCGCCGGGCGCGCTGCGTGGCCTCGGGCGGCGGGCGGCGCTGGTGGAACGCGCCCGCGGGCTGGGCGCCGACCTGGCGTTCGTCGTGACCCGCAAGGTGGCGTTCGCGGACCGGCGCGTCAGCCCGAGCGTGGTCGCGTTCCTCGACGACATGATCCGGGACACGCCGATCGACGTGATCGCGGAGTTCTACCCGTCGTTGATCGGCCACGACAAGTCGGCGGCGCTGGACGTCCTGGCGAAGGTTCCGGCGCTGGTGCTGGTGGGCGGCCGCGACAAGCTGACCCCGGCCGCGCACGGCCGGAGCATCGCCGCGGCGCTGCCGGACGCGGAGCTGGTCGAGGTGGAGCAGGCCGGGCACGTGCTGCCGCTGGAGTACCCGGGCGTGGTGACCGGGGGGCTGCGGCGGCTGCTCGGACGGGTCCGTCCGGAGAGCGGAGACACGGAGGAGGAGCGCACGGCGTGAGCGGACGGGATGTGAGCGGGCGGACGGTGACCGTCCCGACTTCGGCGGACATGCACCGGCTGGGCGTCCGGCTGGGCGGCCTGCTGGGGCCCGGGGACCTGCTGGTCCTGTCGGGCGACCTCGGCGCGGGCAAGACGACGCTGACGCAGGGGATCGGGGAGGGCCTGAAGGTCCGCGGGCCGATCACCTCGCCGACGTTCGTGATCGCGCGGGTCCATCCGTCGCTCGTCGACGGGCCCCCGCTGGTGCACGTGGACGCCTACCGGCTGGGCGGTTTCGCGGAGCTGGACGATCTCGACCTGGACGCGTCCGTCGCGGAATCGGTGACGGTCGTGGAATGGGGAGAAGGGCTCGCGGAGGGGCTCGCCGAGGAGCGCCTGGAAATGATCATTTCGCGCGGCGACGGCACCGATGAGACGCGCGAAGTAAGGATCGTCGGGGTCGGTCATCGCTGGTCCGACCTGGAGCGGGACCTCTGAACCGGCAAACCTGAAAAGTCTTCACTTTTTGCCCGGATTAGCTGGTTCACTTTACGGCCACATGTCGTACTCTTTGCCGGAACAACCTCACTACGCGACAAATCGATTTCCTCATGCGGGAGTGGGATCCGGTGAGTGGTAGCCAGCGCAGCGGTGATGACCGCGACAGCTACCGCGGTCCGGGCGGTGGCCCGAGCGACGGGTACCGCGCGGACGGCGGCGGGTACGGCATGGGCGGTTCCGGCGAACGGGCCGCCCGTCCCGGCACGCGCGGATACCCCGAGGACCCCCTCACCTCTCCGGCCGGACCCCCGACCGCCGGGTACCCCACGGCCGAGGGCGGCGGTGCCGAGACCGGCCGCTACCCGGCCGGCGGCCACGCCACGGGCGGCTACCCGACCGGCGGCTACTCCACGGGCGGGTACTCGACGGGCGGCTACGCCACCGGCGGGTACTCGACGGGCGGGTACTCCCGGCAGAGCGGCTCCGGCCAGTACTCGTCCGGCGAGCAGTACTCGTCCGCGCAGTACCCGTACGGCGGGCGGGAGCCGGGCGGCGGCCCGCAGGGCGGCGGCCACGGCCAGGACCCCGGGCGCACGCCGCCCGGCGGAAGCGGCGCGTACGGCCCGGAATCGGGCCGGTACTCCACCGGCGGCCACCGGCGGGCGGGCGGCTCCGGCGGCCACGAGACGGGCTCCGGCGGCCACGAGACCGGCTCCGGACGGCACGCCGGGTCCCGGCGTCCGGACGGCGGCGAGTACGCGCGCGGCCCGCGGGAGTCGTCGGGGCGCGGCGGATACCGCTCGGGGACCGGCAGCCATCGCATCGTGCGCGAGGAGCGCGGCGGCCGCCGCTGGGGGATCGTCCTCGCCGGGGCCTGCGCGGGCATCGCGGCGTGCGTGCTCGCCGTGTTCGTCATCCTGTCCGGGGGCGGGACGGACGGCACGGACGGCACCGGGCGGATCGTCGGCAGCGGCGCGTCCGAGAGCGCGTCGGCCGGGACGCCCGAGTTCGCGGGCGTGCCGGACTCGTGCACGATCATCGGGTCCGACCTCATCGCGAAGCTCGCGCCGGACGCCGAACGCAACGAGGCCGACAACTACCAGGGCAACGACCGGCAGACGCAGTGCGTGTGGGGCGTCTACACCGGCGACCAGAAGCGGCAGCTCACCGTGGAGCTGCGCGCGATCGAGGCCGCGGGCGGGCAGACCGCGACGGCGGCGGCCCAGCGGACGTACGCGGCCGAGCGCGAGGCCGACGAGGCGGGCGAGGCGCTGCTCGAGGGACAGAAGCTCACCGACAAGCGGCGGCTGGACGACGTCGGCGACGAGGGCTACGTCGTCTACAGCGTCGACGGCCAGCACGGGACGAGCGAGGCGATCGCGAACGTCCGGTTCGTCAACGTGCTCGTCACGATCCACTACGGGGGATCGGCGGGCGACGACCCGCTGAGCTACGACGCGGCGGGCGACGGCGCGGTCGAGGTGGTCGAGGCGGTCCTGGCGAAACTCCGGGAGTCCTGACGAGTCCCGGGGGCGCGCGGCCTGCACTACCCTTGTAATCCGTGCTGGTCTTGGCTTTCGACACCGCGACCGCCGCGGTCACCGTGGCGCTGTACGAGTGGGTTCCGGGCGAGGGCGCCGCGTGCCGCGCCGCGTCCGAGCCATCGAGCGGGGCCGCCGACCGGCGCAAGCACACCGAGCTGCTCACCCCGTCGATCGCGCGGGTGATGGCGGACGCGGGCGCGGCGCCGGACGACCTGAGCGCGATCGCCGTCGGGGTCGGCCCCGGCCCCTACACGGGCCTGCGGGTCGGGCTCGTCACGGCGCGCGCCATGGGCGAGGCCCTCAAGGTCCCCGTGCACGGCGTCTGCACACTGGACGTGCTCGCCTGGGAGACCGGACGCGACGAGCCGTTCGTCGTCGCCACGGATGCGCGCCGCAAGGAGCTGTACTGGGCGCGCTACAACTCGGCTCGCGCGCGCGCCACGGAACCCACGGTCGGGCCCCCGGCGGAGGTGGAGGCCGAAGGGCTTCCGGTCGTCGGCGAGGGGGCCGCGCTGTACTTCGGGGACGCCGCGCACGGGCCGATGCTGCCGAGCGCGACGGCGCTCGCGGAGCTGGCCGTCGCCCGGCTGTCCGGCCGCAAGGGCCCGGACCTGCTGCCGCCCGAGCCGCTCTACCTGCGCAGGCCCGACGCGAAGGAGCCGGGCCCGCGCAAGAAGGTGACGCCGGTATGACCGCCCCGGACGGGGCCGCGGAGAAGATCGCCCTGCGGGACATGACGGTCGCCGACCTGCCGGCCGTCCACCGGCTGGAGCAGGTCCTGTTCCCCGACGACGCGTGGACCGAGCGAATGCTGCGCGAGGAGCTGGCGGGGCAGCCGCGCACCCGCCGGTACGTGGTCGCCGAGACGTCCGGCGGCGAGGTCGTCGGCTACGCGGGCCTGGCGAGCGCGGGCGGGCAGGCGGACGTCCAGACGATCGGCGTCGCGCCCGGCCGGCGCGGCGCGGGGATCGGCGCGCTGCTGCTCACCGAGCTGATCGACGAGGCGGTGCGGCGCGGCAGCGAGGGCCTGTTCCTGGAGGTGCGGGTCGACAACGCTCCGGCCCGCCGGCTCTATGAGCGGTTCGGATTCGAGCAGATCGGCATCCGCGAGCGCTACTACCAGCCCGCGGACGTGGACGCGGCGGTGATGTTCCGCAGGCTGCGGGAGCGTCCGCCCGTGGGCTTCACCAGGGAGGACACGTGATCGGGGACTCCGAGCCGCTGGTGCTCGGCATCGAGACGTCGTGCGACGAGACCGGCGTCGGCATCGTCCGGGGGCGCACGCTGCTGGCGGACGCGATCGCGTCCAGCGTCGAGCAGCACGCCCGGTTCGGCGGCGTCGTGCCGGAGGTCGCGTCGCGCGCGCACCTGGAGGCGATGGGCCCGACGGTCGAGCGGGCGCTCGCCGACGCGGGCGTCACGTTCGCCGACGTCGACGCGTTCGCCGTCACCGCCGGGCCGGGGCTGCCGGGCGCGCTGATGGTCGGGGTCGCGGCGGCGAAGGCGTACGCGCTGTCGCTCGGCAAGCCGCTGTACGGGGTGAACCACCTGGCCGCGCACGTGTGCGTCGACCAGCTCGAACACGGTCCGCTGCCCAAGCCGTGCGTGGCGCTGCTGGTGTCGGGCGGGCACTCGTCGATCCTGCTGGTGCCGGACGTCGCGTCGGACGTCCGGTCGCTCGGCAGCACCGTGGACGACGCGGCCGGCGAGGCGTTCGACAAGGTCGCGCGGGTCCTCGACCTGGGCTTCCCGGGCGGGCCGGTGATCGACAAGATGGCCCGGGAGGGCGACCCGGCGGCGATCGCGTTCCCGCGCGGCAAGTACAACGACGGCACCTACGACTTCTCGTTCTCCGGGCTGAAGACGGCCGTGGCGCGCTGGGTGGAGGCGCGGCAGCGGAGCGGCGAGCCGGTGCCGGTCGCGGACGTTGCGGCGTCGTTCCAGGAGGCCGTGGTGGACGTGCTCGTCCACAAGGCGCTCAAGGTCTGCAAGGACAACGACGCCCGCGACCTGCTGATCGGCGGCGGCGTCGCGGCGAACTCGCGGCTGCGGGCGCTCGCCGCGGAGCGGTGCGAGAAGGCGGGCGTGCGGCTGCGGGTGCCGCGCCCGAAGCTGTGCACCGACAACGGCGCGATGGTCGCGGCGCTCGGCTCGGAGCTGGTGTCGGCCGGTCTCGCGCCGTCCGAGCTGGCGCTCCCGGCCGACTCCAGCCTCCCGATCGAGTCCGTGACGCTGTGACGGGCGGGGCCGCGGGTCAGCCGCGCAGTTCGGCGAGCAGCGCGGCCAGGTAGTCCTCCAGGAGCGGGACGGTCGCCTCGTCGATCGTCCGGTCGCCGTCCTCGGGCAGCAGCTCCAGCACGCACCGGACGTCCCAGTACGGGTCGTGCGCGTGCCCGCCGGACACCATGTCGAACGTCGACCGGAACCGGTCGGCGACGGACCGGCCGTACCGGACGGCGAGGCCGCGCCGCATGTGCGCGACGTCGACCGCGACGGGCCCGGACGACGCGTCGGACCAGTCGACGACGCCGGTGAGCCGCCCGTAGGACCACAGCGTGTTGTCGGCGTGGTAGTCGCGGTGGATGAACCGGGCGGGCGCCTCGGGGGCGGGCCCGGCCGCCGCCTCGAACGCGCGCTCCCACAGTTCGGGGCGCAGCGCGTGCTCGGGCGGGACCCGCACGTCGAGCCGGTTGCGCGGGATGTACGGCGGCATCGTCCCGGCGCCGTTCAGCCCGTGCACCAGCCGGAGCGCGGCGGCGAGCTGGATCAGGTACTCGGGCAGGTCGTCGGGGGACGGGCGCGGCGGGTGGCCGGGCAGCCGGGTGATCAGCAGGGCGGGGACGTCGCAGTGCGCGCCGGCCGGGTCGGCGGCGACGAGCGAGGGGGTGGCGACTTCGGCGCCGGCGAGCAGGGCGAGCGCGGCGATCTCGCGCTCGGGGGAGAACTCGGTCTCGCCGAACGTCCGCCGTGCCGGGCCGCCCGCGTCCGCACGGGAGTCGCCGCCCGGCGCGTCCCGGACCGTCCAGCGGCGCAGCACCAGCCGGTGCGCGCTGCCGGAGCGGCTCTCCACCAGCAGCGCGTGGTTGGCGTGCGCGGTGCCGCCGGGGAGGGGGCGCACCATCCGGACCTCGGCGCCCTTCCCGAGGCACTGCTCGACCCAGCGCAGGGTCGCGTCGCCGGGCGGGGCGCCGAGCGGTTGGCTGAGAGCCTGAGTATGGGTCACGTGATCCATGAAAACGGATTCCGAACGGTATTGGGAGTGATTTTGCGAAGACGGAACGTAACAAACAGCACGTCATCGCCGTCCCCTCGGGCTGACCTTTCGGGCATCAAGCCGATTTGGCGGACGAACTTCGCAGATTCCGGTCGGTATCCACCCGTTTCCGAACAGTGTTCGGCGTTGCGTGGCGGGCGGGCGGGCCGGCCCGGGACGCGAAACGGGTGGGACCGCCCGGACGGCCCCACCCGCGATCTCCGATCGAACGCCCCGCCGGCTCCGGGTCAGTCCTTGCCGTCCCGGCGCGGCCGCAGCAGCGCCTCGGCCAGCGCCAGCATCGTCTCCTCCAGCGTCGACAACCGCTTCAGCACGTCCTCGTGCACCGCGCCGACCTGCTTCGACACGTCGTCGTGCACGCTCTCGACCTTCCGGCCCACCTCGTCCTCGACGTGCGAGAACCGCTTGGTGAACTCGGCCTGCACCGCCTCGGCGCGGCGGCCCACCTCGTGGTGCACGCCCTCCATCCGCCGGACGAAGTCGTCCTGGACGCCGCCGACCTGCCGGGCCACGTCCTCCTGCAGGTTGCCGACCTGCTTGGCGACGTCCTCGTGGATGCCGCCGACCTGCCGGGTGACGTCGTCGTGCACGCCGCTGACCTGGCGTGACACCTCGTGGTGCACCGACTCCACCTGCTTCGTCACGTCGATGTGCACCGACTCCACGCGGCGCGACACGATGTCGACCTGCGTGGTGAACTCCTCGAGCGCCCCGTCGACCTTCTTCGAGACCTCCTCGTGGATGCCCTCGATCCGCTTGCGGACGTCGTCGTGCACGTCCTCGAACCGGCGGCCGAACTCCTCCATCCGGCGGGCGACGTCGCTGTAGGCGGTCTCGGCGATCTCCGTCATCGTCGCCTTCACCTCGTCGCGGTCGGGACGGGCCCGCAGCTCCTCGACGAGCGGGTCCACGGCGTCGGCGAGGTGCTTCTCCAGCGCGTCGAACCGGTCGCCGTGGTCGGGCGCCGGGCGCTGCACCAGCTCGGTCAGCATCCGGTGCACGTCGGTGATCTCCAGCGCGTCGGGGAGCCGGGCGATGCGCTCGCCCACGCCGTCGATCCGCCCCTCCAGGTTCTCGAACCGGCCGTCGACGCCCTCCAGCTTGCCCGACAGGCCCTCGAGCCGCCCGTCCACGCCGTCCAGCCGGCCGTCCAGCCCGTCCAGCCGCCCGCCGACGCCCTCGACCCGCCCGCTGACCGCCTCCAGGCCCTGCTCCATCCGCTCGGCCATCTCGCCGAGCGACTGGTCGACGCGCGCTGTGACGCCGTTGATCGAGTGCTCCAGGCGCTCGGAGCGGTGCCCCAGCTCCGCGAGCGACTTGTCGAGCCGGTTGAACCGGACGGACGCGGCCTCCATGCTGCCCTGCAGCTTGTCGAGCCGCTTGGTCATCTCGTCCATCCGCTGCGACGCCTGCTGCGTGACGTCGGTGATGTGCTGCGCGGAGTCGAGGATCGCCTGGAGGCGGTTCAGGCCCTCGTCGACGTGCTCGGCGACGACGCCGACGTCGGCCCACAGCGCGGGGAGCTCGGCGACCGGCTTGACCTTCTCGCCGACGGACTCGATGTGCAGGGCGAGGCCCTCGGCCCATTCGGGGGGCTTGCCCGCGAGGTCGTCGACCTGCCCGCGGACGCTCTCGATCTGCCCGGTCAGCCCGGTGAGCTCCCGCTCCCGGACCTCCCGCAGCAGCCACTCCATCCCTTCCAGCCGCTGGCGTATCTCATCCAGGACCTGACCCTGTGAGCGCTGTTCGTAGACGTGGTCCTGCGCCGCACGGGCGAGCAACTCCCGCATCCGATCCGAGACCGGTTGACCCCCTGTCTGCAGGAAGTTGTGATTCGTTTCCACCGGAGCTCCTTCGTGTGCCGATGCGATGAAAAGGCGCACGGCAATGAATCGTGAAGTCGCCACTCTAGTGCGTGTAGAGCGCCGCTATAACGGGTAGTAGAGAACGTTGCGAGTTCCGTGGAATGCACGCGTTACCCGACTGGTGAACAAAGTCGGAGTTCAAGATCATTGACGGTAATTCCCGGTTCGTTGCCGATCACGGCGATTGCGGGGGTACGCCCCGTCATGACCGGCGGTGCGGGCGGGCCCGCGACGGGGCGCCGTGTCCGTACATCTCGCCCAACATCGGCAGTTCCCGAGTCACCCGCGGACGCCCGCGGCCGGGCCCGCGCGCCCCGCGCACCGGCCGTCGCCGCCGCCGCGGAGCCCATTCGAAACCTTCGCCTCTCCCGTTCCTGAACAACCCTTGGTGTTTCCCCGGCCGTTGATCTGTCCGCGCCGATTCGGCGGCCCCGCCGGCGCCTTGCCGCGCGTCCCGCGGTCCCCTGGGGAAGGCAATGCCGGAAAGCGCCGATGATTTGCGCCGCCATGGTGCGTTCCCGGGGCGCGCTTGGACCGCCCGGCGCCCCTGGAAGATCTTTGGAATCGATTCCCGGCCGCCGCCCTGTCCGGGCGGGTCAGCGCCCTTCCGGCCCGGTTGACGGCCCGGTGGACGGCCCGGCCAGCGGACGGACGAGCAGCGCCACCGGGTTCCGCCCGACCCGCGTCACCACGACCGTCAGCTCGGCCGCGCCCCGCCGCCGGCGCCCGCCGAACCCCAGGTCGCGTCGCAGCTTGTCCACGTCCACGGCCGACCCGCGCTTCTTGACCGTCAGCACCCCGACGTCCCGCCGCCGCAGCTCCGCGCGCAGCCGCTTCACCGAGAACGGCAGCACGTCCTCGATCTCGTACCCGGACGCGAACGGCGTCGCGTGCGCCTCGTCCGACGTCACGTACGCGATGCGCGGATCGGCGAGCCCGCCCCCGACCCGGTCCGCGACCTCCGCCACCAGGTGCGCCCGGACGACCGCGCCGTCCGGCTCGTACAGGTAGCGGCCCCACGCGCGGACGTCCGGGTCGCCGAGCCCCCGCGGCGCCAGCGAGCCCGCCACCGCGCCGTCCCCGGCCAGCAGCGTCGCGCGCCGCGGGACGTCGCCCGCGAGCCCGCCGAGCCACAGCGCGGCCTCCTTCACGTCGCCGCCCACCGAGATCCACTCGGCCTCGGCGCCGTCCGGGACGGCCTCGTGCGGGACCCCCGGCGCGACCTTCACGCACGCGCCGCCCGTCCGTCCGGCCAGGTCGAGGACGGCGTCCAGCGGCGGCTCGTACGCGCGCGGGTCGAACACCCGGCCGCGCGCCGTCCGGCGGCCGGGGTCGGCGAACACGGCGGCGAACCCCGCCGGGTCCTGCTCGACCGCGTCGCCCACCCGGACGGACGCGCGATCGGCGACGCCGAGCGTGTCCACGTTCGCCTGCGCGACCTCCGCCGTCAGGGCGTCGAGCTCCACCCCGTCCCCGATCAGGCCGGCGCGCGCACGGGCGACCAGATCGGCCCCGATGCCGCAGCCCAGTTCCAGCACGCGCCCGCCCGCCAGCCGGTCCGCGAACCGTCCGGCCCGGTACGCCGCCACGCTCGCCCTCGTCGACTGTTCGAGCCCGGCCTCGGTGAAGTACATCCGCTCGGCGTCCGCACCGAACTTGACCTTCGCTCGTTCGCGCAGGCGGGCCTGCGTCAACGCCGCGGCCACCAGCTCGGGATCGTGCGCCTCCCGCAGCCGCGCCGCCGTCGCGAGCAGCCCGTCCCCGCCGACGTCCGCGCCGGTCGCCGCCGCGAGAACGTCCTGGCCGGAGGGGGTCCGCAGACGGCGGAACGAGACGGAGTCCATAGGGTGAAGTTAGCGCTCCGTGAACGCCGCGGAACCGTTGCGGGACGGTCGCCGCGGACGTACGCGTTCGTGTTGACGAGCCACCGGGCACGGCATAGTTTCATGTCTGGCACTCTCCACGCTAGAGTGCCAACACAGCGACAAGGTCGGTCTGGCACCCGCGACGGCAGGCCGGTCCAGGGTCGCCTCTCTCTGTCACAGTTGCCGGTCGGCCGACCATGGCCGGCCGAGGACCTATCGAAGGGGAGGTCAGATCGTGACGACCGCCACCAAGGTCACTCTCAAGCCGCTCGAGGACCGCATCGTCGTCCAGCCGCTCGAGGCCGAGACCACCACCGCGTCGGGCCTGGTGATTCCCGACACCGCCAAGGAGAAGCCCCAGGAGGGCACCGTCGTGGCCGTCGGCCCGGGCCGCGTCGACGACAAGGGCGAGCGCGTCCCCGTCGACGTCAAGGTCGGCGAGGTCGTGCTGTACAGCAAGTACGGCGGCACCGAGGTCAAGTACAACAACGAGGAGTACCTCGTGCTCTCGGCCCGCGACGTGCTCGCGGTCATCGAGAAGTAATCAGCGAGACGTGATGCGCCCGCCCCGGTCCGCGCCGACTTCGGCGGGGCCGGGGCGGACCGCGTGAAAGAGGAGAATCCGCATGGCGAAGATCCTGGAGTTCAACGAGGACGCTCGCCGGGCTCTTGAGCGCGGCGTCAACGCACTCGCTGACGCCGTCAAGGTGACGATCGGCCCGCGCGGCCGCAACGTCGTCATCGACAAGAAGTTCGGCGCGCCGACGATCACCAACGACGGCGTCACCATCGCCCGCGAGGTGGAGCTGGAGGACCCCTACGAGAACCTGGGGGCCCAGCTCGCCAAGGAAGTGGCGACCAAGACCAACGACATCGCGGGCGACGGCACCACCACGGCGACCGTCCTCGCGCAGGCGCTGGTCCGGGAGGGCACCCGCAACGTCGCCGCCGGCGCGTCGCCGCTCGCCCTCAAGCGCGGCATGGACGCCGCCGCCCAGTTCGTCTCCGACCAGCTCCTGAAGGCGTCCCGCGAGGTCGCCACCAAGGAGGAGATCGCGCACGTCGCGACCATCTCCGCGCAGGACCCGCAGATCGGCGAGCTGATCGCCGAGGCGTTCGACAAGGTCGGCAAGGACGGCGTCATCACCGTCGAGGAGGCCCACACCATGGGCCTCGAGCTGGAGTTCACCGAAGGGCTCCAGTTCGACAAGGGCTACCTGTCCCCGCACATGGTCACCGACCCCGAGCGCATGGAGGCCGTCCTCGAGGACGCCTACGTGCTCATCGTGGACGGCAAGATCTCCAACGTGCAGGAGTTCCTGCCGCTGGCGGAGAAGGTCGCCCAGACCAAGAAGCCGCTGCTGGTCGTGGCCGAGGACGTCGAGGGCGAGGCCCTCGCGCTGCTCGTCGCCAACAAGATCCGCGGCACCTTCACGTCCGTCGCCGTCAAGGCGCCGGGCTTCGGCGACCGCCGCAAGGCGATGCTGGGCGACATGGCCACCCTGACCGGCGGCCAGGTCGTGTCCGAGGCCCTCGGCCTCAAGCTCGACTCGATCGACATCGACGACCTGGGCCGGGCGCGCCGCATCACCGTCACCAAGGACAACACCACCATCGTCGACGGTGAGGGGTCCGCGGACGACATCAACGCGCGCGTCAACCAGATCAAGGTCGAGATCGAGAACAGCGACTCCGACTGGGACCGCGAGAAGCTGCAGGAGCGGCTGGCCAAGCTGGCCGGCGGCGTCTGCGTGCTGCGCGTCGGCGCCGCCACCGAGGTGGAGCTGAAGGAGAAGAAGCACCGTCTCGAGGACGCCATCTCCTCCAGCCGCGCCGGCATCGAGGAGGGCATGGTCTCCGGCGGCGGCAGCGCGCTCGTGCACGTCGCCAAGGAGGGCTTCGACGCCCTCGGCCTGTCCGGCGACGAGGCCGTCGGCGCCGAGGCGCTGCGCCGCGCGCTCGACGAGCCGCTGCGGTGGATCGCCGAGAACGCGGGCCAGGAGGGCTACGTCGTCGTCTCCAAGGTGCGCGACCTCCAGTCGGGTCACGGCTACAACGCCGCCACCGGCGAGTACGGCGACCTCGTCGCCCAGGGCGTCATCGACCCGGTGAAGGTCACCCGTTCGGCCGTCACCAACGCCGCCTCCATCGCGGGCATGCTGCTCACGACCGAGGCGCTCGTGGTCGACAAGCCGGAGGAGGAAGAGGAGTCCGCCGGCGGGCACGGCCACGGTCACGGCCACGGCCACTGATCGACGGCACCGGCGAAAGCGCATGTCGGAAGGCGTGTAGCACACCGTCGAAGGGCCCCCGTCCGTACGGACGGGGGCCCTTTCGCGCACCCCCCGGCGCAGAACTGTGACCATTCCGTTGTACGAGACTGTGGCGACACGCCCGGCGGCGCTGGGCATCATGCTTGACGTGACCGAGGGAAGCCACGCCCGGACCATGGCCGCGAGCGCAGCCGAGCTCTCCGGGGGACCGCCGCCCCCGCCCCGCGACACCGGCCGCGGAAGGCGGCGGACGGCGAAGCCCGACGACGGTGATCTCAAAGAACTGACCGCACGCGCGGTGCAGGGCGACCCCGGCGCGATCGAAGTGCTGATCGCCGAGGTCCGGCCCATGATCGTCCGGTACTGCCGGGCGCGGCTCGGCCGCGTCTCCGGGCAGTACCACATCGCCGACGACGTGGCGCAGGAGGTGTGCATCGCCGTCCTGTCGGCACTGCCCCGCTACCGGGACATGGGCCGCCCCTTCGCGTCGTTCGTCTTCGGCATCGCCGCGCACAAGATCGCGGACGCGCTGCGCAGCGCCGTCCGCGCGGCCGTCCCCACCGAGGATCTGCCGGACGGCCCGGACGACCGGCCCGGGCCCGAGGAGACGGTGGTGCGGCACATCGAGGCGCAGCGCGCCCGCGACCTGCTGACTCGGCTGCCCGAGCAGCAGCGCGAGCTGGTGCTGCTGCGCGTCGTGGCGGGTCTGTCGGCCGAGGAGACCGGTAATGTACTGGGCATGTCCGCGGGGGCGGTACGGGTCGCGCAGCACCGGGCGCTGGCCCGGCTTCGGGCGATGGCCAGAGAGGAGTCGATCGCTTGACGGAGCGGAGCCCCGGCGCCCCGGATCCGGCCGAGCCCGCACGCCCCCACGACTTCCCCGCGGCGGGGGGCGGGCCATCGGCCCCCGCCGACCTGAACGCGGTGCGCCGTACCGACGCCATCATCGACGCCATCGCGGCCCGGCGCGTTGCCGGCTCCGCTGACCGCGCCGCCCCGCCCGATGACGCCGACCCGGCCGTCCGGCTGCTGTCCGCGCTGGTCAGCGACGTCGACGACCCGGCCCCGCCCGTCCCGGCGGGCCCCGGCCCGCGCCGTCGCGGGCCCCGCACCATCGTCGCGCTCGCCGACGCGGGCGCCGTCCTCGCCAGCACCGGCGTCGCCGCGGCCGGCAGCGGGGTGACCGACCGGTCGTCCGCGGCCGCGCCCACGACGCCCGGCCCCGCGGGAACGGCCGAACCGCCGCGCGACGCCGAGGACGACTCGGTGGCCGCCACCCACGTGCGGCCCGCGCCGTCCGCCCCGCCGGCGCCGCGCCCGTCCGAGCGCGTCCGTCCCACCACGGCGGCGCCCGCGGCGACCCCGGACCCCGAGCGGCGGGTCCCCGATCCGGTCGAGCGCGAGTTCAAGGAGCGGCTGGAGCGGTTCCTCGAGTCCCGCCAGGAACAGGACGCGCGGCCGTCCTCGCCGGTGTCCCGCGAGGACGACGGCGACGGCGCCGAACCGCCCACGCTGCGCGAACTGCGCGACCAGGCCCGCGACCGCTGGAACCGCCTCACCCGCGACTAGGCGGGACGGCACCGGTAGCCGTCCCCGATCGTCCGGCGGCGTCAGTCGTCGCGGCCTTCTTCGCTGTCGATGACGCCGTCGACGTAGCCGCGGGCGTACTCCCACGAGACGTAGTCGACCGGGTCGGGGGACATGGCCGGTTCGTGGACGCGGGGGAGGCCCTCGTCGAGGAGGTGGCGCAGGTTGCCGTGCAGGAGGTCCCAGTCGATGTAGTGGGCCTTGCCGCAGTCGCCGCAGTCGACGGTGAGCCCGCGGACGCCCAGGGGTTCGAGGAGGGCGCGGAAGACCTCGAGGTCGGCCAGGTCGGCCAGGACGTCCTCGCGCTCGGTCACGCTGAGCGGTGCGGCGTCCTCGCCCGGGTCGCCGAGCGACGCCGCCGGGTCGTCCGGGTCTCCGGCGAACGGGTCGAGCGGAGCGTCGTCGTGCACACTCCCACGCTACTGCCAGTGGCCCGGTGAGGTGCACCCCCCGGGTGCGCGGTGCGTCGAAACGATCGGCGGGCGGGCGGTACGCGGGGAATGTCGGGGCGGGACGCGGTTGTTGGTCGGTGTCATCAACCCCACTCGGGGACCGTCCCGAACCGCCCCTCGCGGCGCGGGCGCACGCCCTACCATGGGTACAGGGTCGCCGTGACCTGGCCGGACACCGCCACCAGCTACGAAAGGTCGTCATGAACCCCGCCGCCGAGCCCGACAAATTCCTCCCGCAGGGCCTCACGTTCGACGACGTCCTGCTGCTCCCCGGGTACTCCGACCTGCAGCCGGGCGAGGCCGACACGACGACGCGGCTGACCCGCGACGTCTCGCTGCGGATCCCGCTGCTGTCGGCGGCGATGGACACGGTGACCGAGGCCCGGACGGCGGTCGCGATGGCGCGGCAGGGCGGCATCGGGGTCCTGCACCGGAACATGTCGATCGAGGAGCAGGCCGAGCAGGCCGACCGGGTGAAGCGGTCCGAGGCCGGGATGATCACCAAGCCGGTGACGTGCCTGCCCGACGCCACGCTGGCCGACGTGGAGGCGCTGTGCGCCCGCTACCGGATCTCCGGGGTGCCGGTGACGGACGTGCGGGGCGTGCTGGTCGGCATCGTCACCAACCGGGACATGCGGTTCGAGTCCGACCCGTCGCGTCCGGTGCGCGAGGTCATGACGCCGATGCCGCTGGTCACCGCGCCGGTGAACGTGTCGCGGGACGAGGCGTTCGCGCTGCTGGCGGGCAACAAGGTCGAGAAGCTGCCGCTGGTCGACGGGGACAACCGGCTCAAGGGCCTGATCACCACCAAGGACTTCACCAAGAGCGAGCAGTACCCGAACTCGACCAAGGACGCGGACGGACGGCTGCTGGTGGCGGCGGCCGTGGGGGTGGGCGAGGACGCGGTGCGGCGGGCGCGGGCGCTCGTCGAGGCGGGCACGGACGTGATCATCGTCGACACCGCGCACGGGCACTCCAAGGGCGTCGCGGACACGATCGCGGCGATCAAGGACGGGTCGCGGGTGCAGATCATCGGCGGGAACGTCGCGACCTACGCGGGCGCGAAGCTGCTGGTGGAAGCCGGGGTGGACGCCGTCAAGGTGGGCGTCGGGCCGGGCTCGATCTGCACGACGCGGATCATCGCGGGCGTCGGCGTCCCGCAGCTCACGGCGATCTTCGAGGCGGCGCGGGCGGCGAAGGAGGCGGGCGTCCCGGTGATCGGGGACGGCGGCATCCAGTACTCCGGCGACATCGCGAAGGCGATCGTCGCGGGCGCCGACACGGTGATGCTCGGCAGCCTGCTGGCGGGCATCGAGGAGTCGCCGGGCGAGCTGATCTTCGTGCACGGCAAGCAGTACAAGTCGTACCGGGGCATGGGCTCGCTGGGCGCCATGCGCAACCGGGAGCGGGGCGCCTCGTTCTCGAAGGACCGGTACGCGCAGGCCGACGTGAACAGCGAGGAGAAGCTGATCCCGGAGGGCGTCGAGGGGCAGGTGCCGTACCGGGGGCCGCTCGCGAACGTCGCGCACCAGCTCATCGGCGGGCTGCACCAGTCGATGTGGTACGCCGGGACCCGGACGATCCCCGAGCTGCAGGAACGCGGGCAGCTCATGCGGATCAGCCCGGCGGGACTGCGCGAGAGCCACCCGCACGACATCCAGATGACGGTCGAGGCGCCGAACTACCAGGGACGCTGACCCCACGGGGGCGTCCTGGCGCCGTCCTGGGCTGACGTAAGCTCTTGCGGGGCTTGTTTCCGCAGCGCGCGGGAACGCCGTGGACGTCCCGTGACCAGAGGAAGGGCGCAGTGGCCGCAGACGTGGAGATCGGCGCCGGCAAGAGCGGCCGGCGGGCGTACGCCTTCGACGACATCGGCATCGTGCCGTCCCGCCGGACGCGCGACCCGGAGGAGGTCAGCGTCGCCTGGCAGATCGACGCCTACCGGTTCGAGATGCCGCTGGTCGTGGCACCGATGGACAGCGTGGTCAGCCCGGCGACCGCGATCGCGGTGGGACGGCTCGGCGGGCTCGCCGTGCTCGACCTCGAGGGGCTGTGGACGCGGTACGAGAACCCGGAGCCGCTGCTCGCCGAGATCGCGTCGCTGGACGACGCCCGCGCCACCCGGCGGCTCCAGGACATCTACAACGAGCCGATCAAGGCGGAGCTGATCGGCCGCCGGATCGAGCAGGTCCGGGAGGCGGGGGTGACGGTCGCGGCGCGGCTGTCACCGCAGCGCACCGCGCAGTTCCACAAGACGGTGATCGACGCGGGCGTCGACCTGTTCGTCATCCGCGGCACCACGGTGTCGGCGGAGCACGTGTCGGGACGCGCGGAGCCGCTGAACCTCAAGCAGTTCATCTACGACCTGGACGTCCCGGTCATCGTGGGCGGCTGCTCCACGTACACGGCGGCGCTGCACCTGATGCGGACGGGCGCCGCGGGCGTCCTCGTGGGGTTCGGCGGCGGCTCGGGGCACACGACCCGGACGGTGCTGGGCGTCGCGGTCCCGATGGCGACGGCCGTCGCGGACGTGGCGGCGGCGCGGCGCGACTACCTGGACGAGTCGGGCGGCCGGTACGTGCACGTGATCGCGGACGGCGGCATGGTGAACAGCGGCGACATCGCGAAGGCGTTCGCGTGCGGGTCGGACGCGGTGATGGTGGGGTCGCCGTTCGCGCGGGCCACCGAGGCGCCGGGGCGCGGCTACCACTGGGGCAGCGAGGCGCACCACCCGGACATCCCGCGCGGCACCCGGCTCGAGGTCGGGACGATCGGCACGATGGAGCAGATCCTGCACGGCCCGTCGCACGTCGCGGACGGTTCGATGAACCTCATCGGGGCGCTGCGGCGCGCGATGGCGACGTCCGGGTACACGGAGCTGAAGGAGTTCCAGCGGGTGCAGGTCGTCGTGGCCCCGCGCCTGGTCGACTGACGCGTCGCCGCGGCGGGCTCCGCCGGGGGAGGCGACGGGCCGGCTCGCATGTCCGCGGAGGCTCGACGGAGCCTTTCCGAGTGTGTTCCGAAGCGCCGGATCCTTGCGGGTCCGGGGCTTCCGCGCGTCCGCGGAACTGAGACCAGGCACACCCGGGGAATCGGCGGATTCCGGGGTAGTTCCGTCCCTACTGTGGGGTAGGTACCTGGCGTAACCGAACCGTGTGTGGGGGGAATCTGCGATGACGGGATCACCGGTGACCGGCCTGGGCAGCTCGCGGCTGGGTCCCGCCGAGCGGGCCGCCGCACTCGACCGCATGGCGCGCGAGGAGTTCGACGTGGTCGTGGTCGGCGGCGGCATCGTGGGGGCCGGCGCGGCGCTGGACGCGGCGACGCGGGGCCTGTCGGTCGCGGTGGTCGAGGCGCGGGACTTCGCGTCGGGGACGTCGTCGCGTTCGTCGAAGCTGATCCACGGGGGGCTGCGGTACCTGGAGCAGTACAACTTCGATCTCGTCCGCGAGGCGCTGACCGAACGCAGCCTGCTCCTCCAGCAGATCGCGCCGCACCTGGTGCGGCCCGTCCCGTTCCTCCTGCCGACGACCCACCACGTGTGGGAACGGGCGTACTTCGGCACGGGCGTGGCGCTGTACGACGCGCTCGCGTTCCAGATGGGCAGCACGCGCGGGGTCCCGCACCACCGGCACCTCACCCGGAAGGGCGCGCAGCGGCTGGCGCCGTCCCTGCGCAAGGACTCGTTCACCGGCGCGATCCAGTTGTGGGACGCGCAGGTGGACGACGCCCGGTTCGTCATGATGGCGCTGCGGACGGCCGCGGAGTTCGGCGCGCAGATCGCGTCGCGCGTCCAGTGCGTCGGGTTCCTGCGGGAGGGGGAGCGCGTCACCGGGCTGCGGGTCCGCGACCTGGAGGCGAACACGACCGCGGAGGTCCGCGCCAAGCAGGTGGTGAACGCCACGGGCGTGTGGACGGACGACATCCAGGAGCTGGTGGGCGGCCGCGGGCAGATCCACGTGAAGGCGTCCAAGGGCATCCACCTGGTCGTGCCGAAGGACCGCATCCACTCGTCCACGGGCATCCTGCTCCGCACGGAGAAGTCGGTCCTGTTCGTGATCCCGTGGGGCCGGCACTGGATCATCGGGACGACCGACACCGCGTGGGACCTCGACAAGGCGCACCCGGCGGCGTCCCAGGCCGACATCGACTACGTGCTCGAACACGTCAACGCCGTCCTGACGACGCCGCTCACGCACGACGACGTGGAGGGCGTGTACGCGGGCCTGCGCCCGCTGCTCACGGGCGAGACGGACGAGACGTCGAAGCTGTCGCGCGAGCACGTCGTGGCGCACCCGGTGCCGGGCCTGGTCCTGGTCGCGGGCGGCAAGTACACGACCTACCGGGTGATGGCGAAGGACGCGATCGACGCGGTGGCGCACGGGCTGGACGGCAAGGTCGCCGAGTCGTGCACGGACCGGATCCCGCTCGTCGGCGGGGACGGCTTCCAGGCGATGTGGAACGCGCGGCACCGGCTGGCGAACCGGTCGGGCCTGCACGTGGCGCGCATCGAGCATCTGCTGCGCCGGTACGGCACGCTGGTGGACGACCTGCTGCGGCTCATCGCGGAGAAGCCCGACCTCGGCAAGCCGCTGACCGGCGCGGACGACTACCTGCGCGCGGAGGTCGTCTACGCCGCGTCGCACGAGGGCGCCCGGCACATCAACGACGTCCTGGCCCGCCGCACCCGGATCTCCATCGAGACGTGGGACCGCGGCGTCGGCGTCGCGCAGGAGGCCGCCGACCTGCTGGCGCCCGTGCTCGGCTGGTCGAAGAAGCAGCGCGACCGGGAGATCGAGTACTACCGCAAGCGGGTGGAGGCGGAGCGCGCCTCGCAGACCCAGGTCGACGACCAGGAGGCCGACGCGCACCGCCGCGGCGCCCCCGACATCGTCCCCACCGCCACCCCGTAGCGCGTCCCTCACGAGATTCCGGACGCGGGGGAGCGGCCGTCGAACGGCGCGTGCCCGGGCGGCGCGTCCGGCAGGGCGCCGGGCGCCTCCGCCGCGGTGTGCGCGAGGGCGAGGGCGCGGGCGGTGTCGTAGAGGCGGGCGGGGACGCGGGCCGGGTCGAGGAGGTGCTGGAAGGCGAGGCCGACGTCGAGCGCGACGGCGAGCGCGGCGCGGTCGTCCGGGGCGATGCCGTCGCGCTCGGGCAGGTCGCGGGCGAGCAGGGCGCGGCGCTCGGCGTACCAGTCGGCGATCCGCCAGCCCGCCGCGTAGTCGCGCATGCCGTACAGCCAGAACTCGACGAGCAGGAGGGCGATGCGGCGGGCGCCGTCCGGCGGTTCGGGGGACGGGCGGGCGCGCCCGGCGCGGCGGCCCGCGTCGGGTTCGGGCAGGGCGGGGGCGGGCTCGGCGGGGTGCAGGCCGTCGCGGAAGCCGGTGCCGAGGCGGTCGCCGGTGAAGCGTTCCAGGAGGGCGAGCAGCAGGTCGGTCTTCCCGGTGAAGTTCGAGTAGACGGCGCCCTTGGTGAGCCCGGCGGCCGCAGCGACGTCGTCGAGGGAGGCGCCGTGGATGCCGTGTTCGGCCCATAGGCGTTCGGCGGCGGCGAGGAGGGCCTCGCGGGTCTGCTCGCGGCGCTCGCGCCGGGCGGCGGGGCCGCCGCCGGCCCGGTGGTGCCGCAGTGCGCCGTTCGCGGCGTGCGGGGGCGGGCCGTCGCCGTGGGCGTCGGTCATGGGGGGTCCCTTCGCGTGGGGGGTCGCGTCGGCTGCTGCCTTTTCGGAATACACCGGTCGAGCATGGTCAGTCCGGGAGTTGCGGAAGTCCGCGCCGGTTGGAACGGTCCGTTCGGGTGGGCGGCGGGTGAAATCGTCGTTACTTGCGGGTAGCAAAAATGGCCGGGCGGTCATACCCTCTTCTGCATGGCATCTCCGACGGTCCGTGCCGACGGTGCGGCAGCGCACGAGCTCCCCCCGAACCTCCTCGACCGGCTTGCCGCGCGCGTGGCGTCGGACGGCGCCGAGTCGGCGACGATCCCCGCCCCGTTCACCGGCAAGCCGCTGGCGACCGTCCCGCTGTCCACGGCGGACGACGTCCGCCGCGCGCACGAGCGGGCCCGCGCGGCGCAGCGGGCGTGGGCGGCGCTGCCCGTCCGCGAGCGGGTCAAGCCGTTCCTGCGGCTCGCGGACGCGCTCGTGGCGCGGCGCGAGGAGATCCTCGACGTCATCCAGCTCGAGACCGGCAAGGCCCGGCGGCACGCGCTCGAGGAGTTCCTCGACGTGGCGCTGTGCTCGCTCTACTACGCGCGGCGCGCCGGGAAGCTGCTGAAGCCGCAGCGCCGGCAGGGCATGATGCCGGGGCTGACCCGCGTGCAGGAGCTGCGGCACCCGAAGGGCGTCGTCGCGCTGATCGCCCCGTGGAACTACCCGTTCGCGCTCGGCGCCAGCGACATCGTGCCCGCGATCATGGCCGGGAACGCGGTCGTCCACAAGCCCGACACCCAGACGTGCCTGTCCAGCCTGTGGGTGCTCGACCTGCTGGTCGAGCTGGGGCTGCCGGAGGACGTGTGGCAGATCGTCGTCGGCGACCCGGCGCAGATCGGCGACCCGCTGATCGGCGAGGCCGACTACGTGTCGTTCACCGGCTCGACCCGCGGCGGCAAGGCCATCGCGGAGAAGGTCGCGCCGCGCCTGGTCGGGTACTCACTGGAACTCGGCGGCAAGAACCCGATGATCGTGATGGCGGACGCCGACGTCGAGCGGACCGCGCGGGGGGCCCTGCGGGCCTGCTTCACCAACGCGGGCCAGCTCTGCATCTCCATCGAGCGGATGTACGTGCACGAGGACGTCTACGACCGGTTCGTCCCCCGGCTCGCCGAGCTGGTCGCGAACATGAAGCTCGGCACCGGGCTCGACTTCGAGGCCGAGATGGGCTCGCTCACCTACGAGCGGCAGCTCAAGGCCGTCACCGAGCACGTCGACCAGGCCGTCGAGGCGGGCGCGACCGTCCTCGCGGGCGGGAAGGCCCGGCCGGACGTCGGCCCCCTGTTCTACGAGCCGACGCTGCTCACCGGCGTCACCACCGACATGGACCTGTGCGCCAACGAGACGTTCGGCCCGGTCGTGTCGATCTACAAGTACCGGCACGAGGACGAGGTCGTCCAGCGCGCCAACGACACCCAGTACGGCCTCAACGCCTCGATCTGGACGAAGAACGTCGCGGCGGGCCGCCGCCTCGCCGCCCGCATCCAGGCCGGGACCGTCAACATCAACGACGGGTACGGCGCCGCCTACGCGTCCTACGACTCGCCGATGGGCGGCATGAAGCAGTCCGGGGTCGGCCGCCGCCACGGCGCCGAGGGCCTGCTCAAGTTCACCGAGGTCCAGACGATCGCCAGCCAGCACTACCTGGACCTCGAGCCGCCCGGCAACGTCGGCTACGACACCTTCGCCGGGGTCATGGCCAACGGGATCAAGCTGATGAAGAAGCTCCGGATCAAGTAGGGGTGCCAGTGAAGCGCGACTACGACGTTCTCGTCGTCGGGTCGGGGTTCGGCGGCAGCGTGACCGCGCTGCGGCTGACCGAGAAGGGCTACAAGGTCGGGGTGATCGAGGCGGGCCGCCGCTTCGACACGAACCCGTCCGGGGCGCCCGGCTCCCGCTACCCCGGGCTGCCGAAGACCAACTGGCGCGTCGCCCGCTACCTGTGGGCGCCCGCGCTCGGCCTCACCGGCATCCAGCGGCTGCACCTCATCCGCGGGACGAAGCAGAGCCGCGTCCTCGTCATGGCGGGGGCGGGCGTCGGCGGCGGGTCCCTCAACTACGCCAACACCCTGTACGTGCCGCCGGAGCCGTTCTTCAAGGACCGGCAGTGGGCGCACATCACCGACTGGCAGGACGAGCTCGCCCCCCACTACGACCAGGCCAAGCGGATGCTCGGCGTCGTGCAGAACACGACGACGACGGCGGCCGACGAGGTCATCCGGCGGGTCGCCGACCGGATGGGCAAGGGGCACACGTTCGTCAAGACGCCCGTCGGCGTGTTCTTCGGGCGCGGCGCCGGGGTCGAGAGCGCCGACCCCTACTTCGGCGGCGCCGGGCCGCGCCGCCGCGGCTGCCTCGAGTGCGGCGAGTGCATGGTCGGCTGCCGGCACGGCGCCAAGAACATGCTCACCGAGAACTACCTGTACCTCGCCGAGAAGGCCGGGGCCCGGGTGATGCCGCTCAGCCGCGTCACGGACGTCGCGCCGCTGGACGGCGGCGGCTACGCGGTCGAGATCGTCCGGACCGGCTCGTTCGGCCGCGACCGCAAGACCCTCACCGCCGAGCAGGTCGTGTTCGCCGCCGGGACCTACGGCACCCAGAAGCTCCTGCACAAGCTCAAGTCGACCGGGCGGCTGCCGCGCGTCTCCGACCGGCTCGGCGCCCTCACCCGCACCAACTCCGAGGCGATCCTCGGCGGCGGGCGGCCGAACGGCAAGCCGGGGCCCGACTACTCCAAGGGCGTCGCGATCACCTCGTCGTTCCACCCCACCCCGGACACGCACATCGAACCCGTCCGGTACGGGCGCGGCTCCAACCTCCTCGCCGGGCTGCAGACGCTGCTGGTGGACGGCGACCGCCCCGGCGAACCGCACGTCCCGCGCTTCCGCAAGTTCCTCCGCGAGGTGGCCCGCAGGCCCCGCGACCTGCTCCAGCTCTTCGACGTCCGGCACTGGTCCGAGCGGACCGTCATCGCGCTCGTCATGCAGACCCGCGACAACTCGATCACGCTGTCGCCGAAGAAGGGCCCGTTCGGCTGGGACGTGCGCGCGACGGCCGGGCACGGCGAGCCGAACCCCACGTGGATCCCCGAGGGGCACGAGGCGACCCGGCTGATCGGCGAGGAGGTCGGGGGCCTCGCGGGCGGCACCTGGGGCGACCTGTTCGACGTCCCGATGACCGCGCACTTCCTCGGCGGCTGCGCCATCGGCGACTCCCCGCGGACCGGCGTCATCGACCCCTACCACCGCGTTTACGGGCACCCCGGCCTGCACGTCGTCGACGGCTCGGCCGTCTCGGCGAACCTCGGCGTCAACCCGTCCCTGACGATCACCGCGCAGGCCGAACGCGCGATGTCGCTGTGGCCGAACCGGGGCGAGCCCGACCCGCGGCCCGAACTCGGCGACGCCTACCGCCGCGTCGACGCCGTCGCGCCGAAGAACCCGGTCGTCCCGGCGGAGGCGCCCGCGGCGCTGCGGCTGCCGATCGTGGACGTGAGCTGACCGCGCTCCGGACGTCCGGCCGCGCCGGGCGTCCGATGGCGCCGGACGTCCGGCGCCCGGCGTCCGGTGCCCGGCGTAGCCTGACCCGCATGGACGTCGAGGGGGAGGCCGCGAGGATCCTCGCGGAGCTGCGCGACCGTGCCGACCCGGCCCGCGCGGAGAGCGAGCGGCGGTACCTGAAGAGCGGGTTCGTCCACATCGGCGTGACCGTCCCGGTGCTCCGCGAGATCGCGGTGTCCGCCGTGCGGACGCCGCCGGCGCGCGACGACCTGCTCGCCCTCGCCGCGGCTCTCTGGACGGCCGAGGACGCGGGGCGGCCGGTGCACGAGGCGCGCATGGCGGCCATCGAGGTGCTGGTCCGGCGCGTCGCGGTCCTCGACGCCCGCGACGTCGCGGTCGCCGGGCGGATGATCCGCGACTCGGCGAGCTGGGTGTACGTCGACAACCTCGCCGAACGGGTCGCGGGCGCGCTCGTCCTGCGGAGCCCCGGCCACGCGCCCGTCCTGGACGCCTGGGCGGCCGACCCGTGCATGTGGATCCGGCGGTCCGCGCTGCTCGCGCTGCTGCCCGGCGTCCGGACGGGCGCGCCCGACCTCGACCGCATCGACCGGTTCGGGAGCGCGCTGGCCGACGAGACCGAGTTCTTCATCCGCAAGGCCCTCGGCTGGGTGCTGCGCGAGCAGTCGAAGAAGGACCCCGCGTGGGTCGCGCGATGGGTCGAGGCCCACATCGGCGACGTCTCGGGCGTGACGCTCCGCGAGGCCGTCCGGTACCTGCCGGACGGCGACGCCGCGCGGCTCGCGGAGGCCCGCAGGGCTCAGCGGCGGTAGGCCGCCCAGACCTTGTGCATGCGGTCGCCCTGCCCCTTCGTGAACGCGGACATGCAGGTGTCGTAGCTGTAGTTCATGAAGTTGTGGACCGGGTCGTCGCCGGGCTGCGGGCACGTGTCCTTGCCCTCCGGGCACCCGTTGGACGGGTCGCGCTCCGCCGGGGTGTCCGACACCCGGTCGCCCTCACCGCCGCAGCCGTCCTGGAACGTGTGGTACAGGCCGAGCCAGTGCCCCACCTCGTGCGTCGCGCTGAACCCGCGGTTGAACTTGTCGATGTGACCGCCCGGCATGCTGCCGTAGTGGATCGTGACGCCGTCCATCTTCGGCTCGTCGCGGTACTTCCACGGGAACGTCGACCAGCCGAGCAGGTCGCCCTCGACGTACGCGCTGTACAGGTTCAGCGTGCCCTTGCCGCCCTTGCGCAGCCGCGGCTTGTACGACCGCTCGTACTGCTCCGGGTACCGGAACCAGTCGGCGTTGTCGGAGCGGGTGACGTCGCGCAGCCTGAACGACACGTCGGTGTCGTCGCCGCCGTACCGTCCCCCGTAGGCGTCGTTCATCACCTTGATCTGGCGCTTGACCGTGGCGTCCGACACGTTGCCGCGCGATCCGTCGTGCAGGACGTGGAAGTACACGGGCACGGTGATCTGCTTCGCCGCCCGGCGCTCCGCCGCGTTCGCCTCCGGCGGCTCCTTCGGGCCGAGCGACAGCCCGAGCCCCTCCAGGATCCGGTCGAGGTCCGACTCGACGGCCGCGGACTCCGCCGGAGTGAGCTCCGCGTGGTCCTTGTGCCCGTGCCCGTGCTCGCCGTGCCCGTTCGGGCCGGGCCGCAGCCGCGCCGCTGCCGGAGCGCAGTCGTCCCGGACGGCCTCGCGCTGCCCGGTCGCGAGCCCCGCCGGAGCGGCGGCGGGGACGGCGGCGGGGACGGCGGGGACCAGGGCGGCGAGCAGGGCGGCGGTGGTCAGCAGCTTCACGGCACTCCTACAGAAGCGGGCGCGGACGGGCGGCACGCGGACACGACGACACGTGGACACGTCGACATGTGGACACGGCGACATGCGAACACAGGGCGTCATCAACAGGTATCAGAGCGAAGTCATGGCGCGCGTGTGATCCAGGTAAATGGATGCCGACCGTTATCCTCCGCATCCGGTCCGTCAGCGCCGACGCCGCGGGCGCGGGCATCAGCGCAGGCCGGGGCCCGTAGACTGGGAAGTCCTTCCGGCCGTGGGAAAGGCGTTTTGTTGGTGGCCGCAGACCAGTCCTTCGACACCGTTCTCGTCGTCGACTTCGGCGCGCAGTACGCGCAGCTCATCGCGCGACGCGTCCGCGAATGTCACGTGTACAGCGAGATCGTGCCGTCCACGATGCCCGCCGCGGAGATGCTCGCGAAGCGGCCCAAGGCGATCATCCTGTCCGGCGGGCCCGCCTCGGTGTACGAGGACGGCGCCCCCGCCGCGCCCGAGGGCCTGTTCGACCTCGGCGTCCCCACCTTCGGCATCTGCTACGGCCACCAGGTGATGGCCCGCGCCCTCGGCGGCACCGTCGAGAACTCGCACGTCGCCGAGTACGGCGGCGCGACCGTCGCCGTCTCCTCTCCCGGGATGCTGTTCGCGGGCCTGCCCGCCGAGCAGGCCGTCTGGATGTCGCACCGCGACTTCGTCAGCCGCGCCCCCGACGGCTTCACCGTCACCGCCAGCACCGACGTCACCCCGGTCGCCGGCATGGAGGACCCGTCCCGCGGGTTCTTCGGCGTCCAGTTCCATCCCGAGGTGCTGCACACCGAGCACGGCATGGAGATCCTGCGCCGCTTCCTCTACGAGGGCGCGGGCTGCCGTCCCGGCTGGACGATGGTCAACATCGCCGAGGACTCGATCGAGGCCGTCCGCGCCCGGGTCGGCGGCAAGCGCGCGATCTGCGCGCTGTCGGGCGGCGTCGACTCCGCGGTCGCGGGCGCGCTCGTCCAGCGCGCCATCGGCGACCGGCTCACCTGCGTGTTCGTCGACCACGGGCTGCTGCGCAAGGGCGAGGCCGAGCAGGTCGAGAAGGACTTCGTCGCCGCGACCGGCGTCAACCTGCACGTCGTCGACGCCCAGGACCGCTTCCTCGCGGTCCTCGACGGCGTCTCCGACCCCGAGCAGAAGCGTAAGATCATCGGCCGCGAGTTCATCCGCGTGTTCGAGGAGGCCGCCCGCGAGATCGTCGGTGAGGACGCCCCGGAACCCGTCGAGTTCCTCGTGCAGGGCACCCTCTACCCGGACGTCGTCGAGTCCGGCGGCGGCACCGGCGCGGCGAACATCAAGTCGCACCACAACGTCGGCGGCCTCCCCGAAGACCTCCAGTTCAAGCTGGTCGAGCCGCTCCGCACCCTGTTCAAGGACGAGGTCCGGGCGCTCGGCGAGCAGCTCGGGCTGCCCCCCGAGATGGTGTGGCGGCAGCCGTTCCCCGGCCCCGGCCTCGCCATCCGCATCGTCGGCGCCGTCACCCGCGAGCGCCTGGAGATCCTGCGCGACGCCGACGCGATCGCCCGCGAGGAACTCACCCGCGCCGGGCTCGACCGCGACATCTGGCAGTTCCCGGTCGTCCTGCTGGCCGACGTCCGCTCGGTCGGCGTCCAGGGCGACGGCCGCACCTACGGGCACCCGATCGTCCTGCGGCCGGTGACCAGCGAGGACGCCATGACGGCCGACTGGGCGCGGCTGCCCTACGACCTCCTCCAGCGGATCTCCACCCGGATCACCAACGAGGTCCGCGAGATCAACCGCGTCACCGTCGACATCACCTCCAAGCCCCCGGGCACCATCGAGTGGGAGTGACCCCCGGGCGGGGTCAGCCCCGCCGGGGGCGGGCCGCGCGCGCCCAGGCGTCCAGCAGCCGCGCCGCCGAGCCGCCGACCGGGCCGACCGCGTCGGCGAGCACGTCGCGGCCGGGCAGGCGGGCGGCGGTCACGGCCTGGACGGCGTCGGCCGCGTCGCCGATCGTGGCGGAGCACACCGACAGCAGGTAGTCCGGGACGGACAGGGCCGGGTCGGTGCAGCCCACCACGGGCGTGCCGACGGCCGTGATCAGCGGGAAGATCGTGCCGGGGATGCCGATCGCCGCCTCCGCGCGGGCGGACGCCCGCAGCGTGGGCACGTCGCTGATCTCGTACTCCTCCCACAGCGAGCGGTCCTCGCGGGGGTGCAGGCCGACCAGGACCCGCTTGCCCGCCGCGCGCAGCCGCTCGGCCGCCGCCAGCAGCAGCTCGGTGCCGGGCGCCGCGCCGCCCGTCCCGTCCGGCCGGGTGACGCTCGTGACGACCAGCACCAGACCGGGCTCCGGGCGGCGCACGGGCAGGTCGTCCGTCTGCGGCGAGCCCACGACCCGGATGTGGCGCCGGGTGCCGAGATGGCCGCCGAACGACCGGGCCTCGGCCGGGGAGGACGACGTGACGAGGCGCAGCCCGCGCCGGACCCGGTCGGCGCCGGGCGCCTCCTGCGGCCCCAGGTAGGCGAGCGAGCTCGCCGCCCGCGGCAGCCGCCCGAACCTCGCCGCGCACTCCAGCGGCCACTCGCCCGCGCCCGTCACCACCAGCAGGTCGGCGCGCGGCGCGTCCCGCGGCGTGGCCACCGGGACGGTCTCGTCCGCGTCGATCCCCGACAGGTCGGGGACGAGCTGGGTGAGCCGCACGCCGCGCCGCGCGGCCTCGGCGAGCAGCGGCCGGACGTGGTAGACGCCCCACGGTTCGTTCGTCGCGATGAGCACGCGCGGACGGTGCCGGGGGAGCGGGGAGGCGTCGGCGGGGGCGGCGAGGGCGAGCGCCCCGGCGGTGCCGAGCGCGCCGGTCAGCAGCGTGCGGCGGCCGAGGATTCCTTGATCGTTCGTCACGTCCGTGACCGTAGACGCCCAGGCCGGACGGCAAGTGAACGGCTCGGGAACACCCGCGGGAAAGCGTGCGGCCCGGGTGCGGGAGCACCCGGGCCGCACGGTAGGCGCGTCGCGTCGGACGGCGTCGTCAGCCGGTGGCGTCAGACGGCGTCGTCAGACGGTGGCGGGGGCGAGGGCGGCCTCGGCCTCCAGCGTCGCGGCGGCCGCGTTCACGACCGCGGCGATCCGCAGGGCCTCCTGCACCAGCTCGCGGGACAGGCCCGCCTCGCGGACGACCTTCTCGTGCGACTCCAGGCACCGGCCGCAGCCGTTGATCGCGGAGACGGCCAGCGACCACAGCTCGAAGTCGACCTTCTCCACGCCCGGCTTGGCGATCACCGACATGCGGAGCTTCGCGGGCAGGGTCGCGTACGTCTCGTCGCCGATCAGGTGGGTGGCGCGGTAGTACACGTTGTTCATCGCCATGATCGACGCCGCGGCCTTGGCGGCCTCGAACGCCTCCGCCGACAGGTAGTCGCCGGCCTCCTCGGCCAGCTCGCGGATGACGACGGCGCTGCGGGTGGCGAGCGCGCACGCCAGGACCGTCCCCCAGAGCTGCTGCTCGGAGAGCTGCGAGGTCGAGGTGAGGGAGCCCAGGTTGAGCTTGGTGTCCTTGGCGTAGCCCGGCAGGGCGCTCTTCAGCGCGTCAACGCTCATGATCAGGTAGTCCTTTCATGCGAACGGCCGGCCGCGCGTGCTGATGCGCTACGCGACCGGCCGCCGGTCCGGACGGCCCGTGCGGGCCGTCCGGCGGGGTGACTGGGTGCGTCCGGGACCGGCCGGACACGGGGCTGGATCAGGCGCCGGCCATCAGCTTGTTGGCGTCCAGGGTCTCCTCGCCCTTGTTCCAGTTGCAGGGGCAGAGCTCGTCGCTCTGCAGGGCGTCGAGGACCCGCAGGACCTCCTTGACGTTCCGGCCGACGGAACCGGCGGTCACCATGGAGAACTGGATCTCGTTGTTCGGGTCGACGATGAACGTCGCGCGCTGCGCCACGCCGTCCGCGGTGAGGATGCCGAGGGCCTCGCACAGCTCGCGGTTGAGGTCGGCCATCATCGGGAACGGGATGTCCCGCAGGTCCGGGTGGTCCTTGCGCCACGCGAAGTGGACGAACTCGTTGTCGACGGACGCGCCGAGCACCTGGGCGTCACGGTCGGCGAACTCCTCGTTCAGCCGGCCGAACTCGGCGATCTCGGTCGGACAGACGAACGTGAAGTCCTTCGGCCAGAAGAACACGACGCGCCACTTGCCCTCGTACGTCTTGTGGTTGATCGTCTCGAAGGCGTTGTCCGCGTCCAGCGAGACACAGGCGGTCAGCTCGTACTCGGGGAACTGGTCACCGACAGTAAGCACGCATGCTCCTTTTTCGCGAGAAAGGGGAGCGCCTTCGTCGAGGCGCCGGAATGCCTCCCGGGACGGCTCCTCGGGGGCTGATGTCACTCAGCGTGCCGCAGGGGCGTCGAGAAGAGAAATCGATCTATCGCAACGCACTGATAAGAGAGTCCTATCAGTCGTCATCAGATGCGGGGTGACCAGCGGAAACCTGCGGCCGGAGAGAGGTGGATCACGCCGAGGCTTGATCTAGATCACAGAGAACCGCCCGGTTTGCCGTTAACTCTCCGTTTATCTCATGGCAAGTGCCTCAAAGTACACCCCGGCGACTCCGCCGCCCGCCCCGGGGAGTCCTGGACGGACGCCGGTGTCGGGGGCGGCGCGGTCGCGGGGGAGTCGAGCGTCCAGGTCGCACCGTTATGTGGAGCTCGTCCATAAAAGTGCATATTCCATGATCCATAAAGGTGTCTCGGATGGTCGCACGCAAGGAGGAAACGGGAAACTCGTGTTATCCGGTCGTCGCCCGTGAAAACAACACGCGAGGCTTTACCCGCCGTTGGTAGTGTGGCGCTCGCGTGGAGGTGTTCCTGGTTCATGCCCGTTCCGCCGAAGATTCATGATCGCCATGCGAGGCGTGAACGACGGCTTCCGCGGGCCGCCCGCGGTGCGCCGATCATGCAGGCCATGGACGCCTCGGCCCGGGCCGACGTCACGAATCCCCGGCTTCTCGCTCCCGTTTCCGAAGCATTGTCCTGCCGCCGCCACCGCGCGCTCCCCGCCGTCCGATCGTGCTGCCGCGGCACGCCCGGAAAGCCCGAACGGACGCTCCCGCCAGCCCGCCGGACCGACAACGGGAAACGGAGACCGAAATGCCGGAGACGATGGCAACATTCGGTGCGGAGCTGCGGCGACGGCGCCTGGCGGCGGGATTGTCGCTGGCCGAGCTGGGCGCCCTGGTGCACTACAGCAAGGGCCACCTGAGCAAGGTCGAGCACGGGACGAAGGGCCCGTCGCCCGAGCTGGCGCGCATGAGCGACGCGGTGCTCGACGCGAAGGGCGCCCTCATCGCGCTCGCCGCCCGGCCGCCCCGCGGCGGCCGGCTCCCCGAACGGGCAGCGGACGACGAGGTGTGGCTGATGACCCTTTCCCCCGGCGGGGAGGGCCGGTTCCATCCGATGAACCGGCGCGAGGCGCTCGCGATGACCTCGACGTCCGTGCTGGGCTTCGGCCTGAGCCCCCGCGGCATGACGGAGACCGCCGCGGAACCGGCCGCCCTGGAGGGTTTCCGGACGCTGCTCACCCAGTTCCGGAACCTCGGCCAGACCGCCGGCCCGGGCGCCGTCCTGCCCGCGGTCATCACCCAGACGCACGTCCTGCGGGACCTGGCGGCGCGCGCGCCCGCCCGGACCCGGGACGAGCTGCTCGTGCTCGCCGCGCGGTTCGCCGAGTTCGCGGGCTGGATGGCGCAGGAGTCCGGCGACGACGAGGCGGCCCTGTGGTGGACGGCGAAGGCGGTCGAGACGGCGGCGGCCGGCGGCGACCGCGACCTCGCCGCCTACGCGCTCGTCCGGCGGGCGCTGGTGGCCCTCTACCGGGACGACGCGGCGCGGACCGTGGAGCTGGCGCGCCGGGCGTGGACCGCCCGCGGCGTCCCGGCGCGGATCCGCGGCCTCGCGGCGCAGCGCGAGGCCCAGGGGCACGCGCTGGCCGGTGACGGCGACGCCTGCATGCGCGGCCTCGACCGCGCCCGCCGGTTCCTCGCCGCCGACTCCGGCGGGCAGGCGGCCGGGCTCGGGTCCCGGAACCTGCCCGACCCCGTCTCGATGGTCACCGGCTGGTGCCTGTACGAGCTGGGACGGCCGCGGGACGCCGCCGAGATCCTGGACGCCGAGGTGGCGCGCATCCCGCCGGAGGCCCTGCGGTCCCGGGCCCGGTTCGGTGCCCGGCGGGCGCTGGCGCACGCGGCGGCGGGCGAGGTCGAGCACGCCTGCGCGCTGACGGCCCGGCTGCTGCCGATCGCCGACGTGGTCGGCTCGGCGACGATCGCGGCCGACCTGCGGCGGCTGGCCCGGACGCTCGACCGCCGCCGCGACCACCCGCCGGTGCGCGACCTGTACCCGGCGCTCACCGCGTCGCTGCGTCCCCCCGCGACCTGATCGCCCGCACCCCGTCCCGCACACACCGCACGACCGCCCCACGGAACGGAGACGTCATGCCCGAGATCTTCATCAACTACCGCACCGGCGACGGGGAGAACGTCGCCGCCTTCCTCGACCGCGAACTGTCCGACCGGTTCGGCTGGGACACGATCTTCCGGGCGAGCAAGTCGATCCCGTCCGGCGACGACTACCGGAGGGCCCTGCTGGACGGCGTCCGCCGCAGCGACGTGCTGCTCGCGCTCATCGGCGTCCGCTGGCTGGAGGTCCGGGAGGACGGCCGCCGCCGGATCGACGACCCGGACGACTGGGTGCGCCGGGAGATCGTCGAGGCGTTCGGCAACGACGTGCGGGTGATCCCGATCCTGCTGAACAACGCGCACCTGCCGACGTCCGACCTGCTGCCCCCGGAGCTGGAGGCCCTCGCCTACTGCCAGCACACGCGCCTCGACGCCCGCAACCTCGACGCCGACCTCGGCCGGCTCGCGCGCGACCTCACCAAGCTCGTCCCCGGGCTGAAGGAGGCCGCGGCGCCCGAGCCGGAGGCCGAGCCCCGGGTCGTCAACAACGCGAACGACAACGCCCGCGTCGGGTTCCAGGCGGGACGGGTGGACTCCGCGTCCTTCGGTGCCGACTTCTTCGGCGACGGCGACGGCCGCTCCGCGACGGGAGACCGGCGGTGAGTCCGGCCGCGCGCCGCACCCGCGCGCGCGAGGCGTTCGAACGCGTGGAGAAGATGGTCAACAATGCAGGGCGCGACGGCTCGCAGGAGCCCCGCGTGGAGAACACCGCCAAGGACAACGCGCGCGTCGGGTTCCAGGCGGGCGTCGTCCACGAGGCGAACATCTACGTGTCCCGCGAGGACGACGAGCCCGACCGCAGGCTGGAGGTCGCCGAGAACTGCCTCGCGGGCGACATGCCCCGCCGCGCCGAGGAACTGCTCGGCGCGCTGGTCGCGTCCGGACGGCTCGCCGACCCGCGCTGGCGGCACCTTGCCTGCCGCGCCGCGTACCACTGGGCGCTCGCCGTGCTGAGCGACCGCCCGTTCGAGCTCCTGGACGGCGAGCGGATCCGCGACGTCGAGGCGGCCCGCACGTCCGCGCGCGGCGGACCGGACGACGAATGGCGCCGCGCCCTCGACGTCGTGTACCGGCTCCTCGGCCGGCTGCTCGCCGAGGACCGGACGGGCGAGCACGACTTGAGCGGGCACGGTCCGGGCGTCCTCGATGACGTCTTCGCCGACTTCGACCGGCTTCCCGGGCCGCGCCGGGAGGAGATCCACCGGCACCTGGACCTGCTGCTGAGCGGCATCGCGCGGGACCGCGTCGACGCGCGCCTCGCCGCCCTGGTCCGCGACCACCGCGACGGGAACGGCCGGGAGGCGCGGGTGTGGAAGTTCTTCGAGCCCGTCCCGGCCGAACCCCGCCCCATGGACGCCCGTCCGTTCGAGCCCGGGCTGTTCCGGTCGACGCTGGCGGTCTGCGGGACGATCATGGCGGGCGCCGGGCTGACGCTGGGGTTCGCGATGGCGGTCGTCCAGGACGTGCGGTCCGCGATCGTCGCGGGCGTGCTGCTGCTCGCGGCGGCCGCGGCCGGGTGCGCGTTCGCGCCGCTGCAGGCGCCGCGCCGCCACTCGCCGTTCCCGGCCCGCGAACCGGTGACCGCGGCGACGCCGTTCAGCATGCACGTCGCCCGCCGCGTCGACGTGGAGTTCGCCAAGCGGGCCCCGGACGGGGCCGTCGAGCGGTCCGCGTGGACGCTCGCGACGCGGCAGCGGCGGTCCGTGCTCGCCACCGAGATCACCAACCTGTACGCGGAGCCGAAGGTCGAGCCCGGGGCGATCGACTGGCTGATCGCCTGGCACGCCCGGCAGGCCGCACGCGAGTGGTCGCAGAGCAGCGGACGGGCGCGGCTGCGGCAGCGTTTCCCCGCCCGGCTGCTCACCATCGCGGAGATCATCGCGGTCGTGTACGCGGGGCTCACCCTGCTGACCGCCGCGTCCCTCCACCAGCCGGACATCGCGCTCGTCATGCTGGCGTGGGCCGCGGGCGGCACCGTCCTCGCCGCCTTCGGACGAGTGGACGTCCTCTTCGTGGGGCGGCTGCACGCGGGGCGCGCGGAGAAGGACGCCGAGCTGCGGCTGCACGATGAGCGCAGGGCGTACGCCGACCGCGTCGCGCTGCTCCGGGACCGGCCGACCGACACCGAGATGGCCCGCTGGCTGGACTTCGACAAGATCTTCCTCAAGTCCCTGGCGATGAACCAGTACGGGCTCGCGAGCCGCGACGTCCTCCAGCACGCGTTCATCACCGAGGCCGTGCCCACCGCCCGCCGCGCCCGCGTCCACCGCGGGCCGCCGCGTTTCTCCGCCTACATCGTGTGGGTGTTCCTGCTGACCGAGGCCGGGGTTCGGCAGATGGCCGTCCACCTCGACTTCCCGACGGGCATCGCCAAGGACCAGCACCGCACCGCGTTCCGCTACGACGCGCTCACCGCCGCCGAGGTCGTCGAGCGCGGCATCCGCTTCGACGACGGCAGGCGCAGGCCGATACTGCCGGGGCCGGACGAGCGCGGCGCGCCCGACCTGTCGTCGTTCGTCCTCCACCAGCTCTTCCGGCTCACCCTCGGCAGCGGCCACCAGGTCGACATCCGGGTGGAGCACCTGGACGCGGACCCCCGGGCGGGCGACGCCGACCTGAACGGCGCGCTCGGTCTGCTGGAGGCGGTGGCCGCCGACGGACGCGATTGGATCAAGCAGGCCAAGGACCGCCGCCGCAGGCTGCGCGACACCCCCGGCGGCGAACGTCCGCGGCCCGGCCCCAACGGGGCGCCCGCGCCAGGCCCGCGGCCCGCCCCGGACGACGACCCGCTCGGACCCGGACGGGGGGCGAGCCGCTGATGCGATGCCGCTGGTGCGACAACGACACCATCGTGCGCCGCCCCGCCTGCACCCACTGCGGCGAGGAGATGCCCGAGCCGAGGAACCTTCCCGACCCGGCCGACGCGGCGCCGGCCGAGGCCGAGCCGTCCACCATCGCCGAGGCGTGGAAGAGCGTGGGCGTCGCGCTGGTCATGTTCCTCGCGCTCGTCGTGGGCGGACGGTTCGCGGTCACGAACTGGCCCAAGACGTACGAGGCGCCGGAGACCGAGACGGCGGCGGCCACGGGCGTCCCGCTGAGCAGCGACGAGAGCCCGGGCGTCCCCGTGGACGGTCTCCTCGCCGAGATCCAGGGCACCCGGTCGAAGCTGCCGGGCACGCTCGGCGACTGCGCCACGGTCGCGTCCGACCTGCCGGTGCTGCGGGAGGTGACCGAGGAGCGCAGAGCCCAGGCGCGGACGGCCGCGGACGCCGACTTCGGCGCCGCACCGGACGCGGACGCCCTGCGGGGCGCGCTCGTGGAGATGACGCGGCTGTCGCTGGTCGCGGACGAGGAGTACATCCGCTGGGCGGACGACGCCGTGTCCACCGGCACGTGCTCCCACGCCTCGGCGGACGGCGCCGTCACGTCGGCGAACACCGCCGCGGAGGAAGCCAAGCAGGCGTTCGTCGAACTGTGGAACGCCACCGCCCAGACCCAAGGCGGCCCGACGTACACGTGGACCGACTTCTGAGCCGGGCGTCCGGCCGGGGCCCCGCACGGGGGCGGGCCCCGGCCGGACACCCCCACGAAAGCCGCCGGCGGCCACGCCAAGTCTCCTGACTCGCCGTCAATGTCCGAACCCGTGCAACCCTTCGGGGCGCCGGGCGCATCAGTCAGGTGTGGAGAAGTCGAGAAGCGCCCGCGACGACGAGTTCACGGCGTACGTCACGGCCCGGACCCCGTGGCTCCGCCGGGTCGCGTACCTGCTGTGCCAGGACTGGCACCGCGCCGACGACCTGGTGCAGACGGCGGTCACCCGGCTCTACGTGAACTGGCGCCGCGCGTCGAGGGCGGACAACCTCGACGGCTACGCCCGGACCGTCCTGGTCCGCGGCTACCTCGCCGAGCAGCGCGGCGGCTGGTGGAAGCGCGTCCGCGTCACCCCGGAGACGCCGGACGGGACGGTCGCCGCGGCGGACCACGCGTCCGATCTGGACCTGCGGAGCGCGCTGGCCGCGCTGCCCCCGCGCCAGCGGGCCGCCGTGGTGCTGCGCTTCTACTGCGACCTGTCGGTCGAACAGACCGCGTCCGTCCTCGGCTGCACCGCCGGCACCGTCAAGAGCCAGACGTCCCGCGGCCTCGACGCCCTGCGCCGGACGCTGGAGCAGCCGATCGCGAAGGGGGAGCGATGATCAGGGAGCGGCTCGCGGAGATCGCGGAGAGCCCCGGCCCGGACACCACGGTGGACGCTTCGGCGGCGATCGCGAAGGGACGCCGCGTCCGGCGCGGGCGGCGCTGGACGGCCGTCCTCGCGGCCACCGGCCTCGCCGCGGCCGCCGCCGTCCCGGTGGGGCAGGCCGCCCGCCCGGACGACACCGACCGCCCCCGTGTCGTCGAGCCGGTGAAGTACCCGAACATCCTGCAGGAGATGGCACGGTTCGGCTGGCTCCCGGAGGGATACATGCGGACCCGGGTCACCGGTGCGCCCGTGGGCGGCGTGTTCGAGGTGACGGCCGGGCGCGGTCCGGGCGGCGGGGGCATCACCCTGACACTGCTGCGCCCCGGCGTGGAGCCGGGCGCCCCCATGCTGCCGGGCGCCCGCAGGGGAACGCTCACGAAGGCCGAGCCGGTCAACGGTCGTCGCGCCGACTGGCTGATCAAGCCCGGCGATTCCGGCTCGGAGCAGATTCCCGCCGAGTTCCGCTTCGAGTACCGCGACGACGCATGGGCGAGGCTGCAGGTCAACGATCGGCGCATCGCTGACGTCCCGACCGTCCGCCGGATCGCGGAGGGGGTACGGTTCGGCGGCACCGGGCCCGTGAAGTTCCCGGTGCGCGTCGAGGGCCTGCCGGACGGATTGAGGATCTGGCGAGTGTGGGTCGCGGACGGGGGGACGGACACCACGTTCATGCTCGATGCCGGAGACGGCGGGCTGACGATCAGCGCGGGCACGTCCACCGAGGTCAGCCGCCGGCAGGCCGAACGGGACGCCAACACGACCGTCGACGGGCACGCCGCGTTCGACTCCGGCCTCCCGCACGACGGCCCGCAGGGCGACCCCGGCACTGCCGCGAGGAGCCGGATCCTCAACGTCTACGACGCCGGAGGAATCGACGTCAAGCTGGACGCGCGAGGCGCGGACCTGCTGAAGCGCCTCGACGCCACCGGGGGGCTCCCCGGCCTCTTTCGCCGCGTCACGTTCCTGGGGCCCGACGAGTCGAAGTGGACGGCGACGCCCCTCGGGTGACGGCGTCCCATCGTCTTGCGCGGAGGCGGCCCGCTCCCGCCGATCCCGGTGAGCTTTCAACCCGGTGGTTGACGGGCGCGGGGCGCACGGCCTACGTTCTTTAAACCAACGAGTTGAAAGCCGCAGGATGACCGTGGACACGCTGCCCCGGGTCTTCGCCGCGCTCGCGGACCCGACCCGGCTCGACATGGTGGCCCGCCTCTCGGCGGGCGACGCGACCGTCGCCGAGCTGGCGGAGCCGTACCGGATGTCGGTGCAGGCCGTCTACAAGCACCTGCGGGTGCTCGAGGACGCCGGGCTGGTCAGCCGGCCGCGGGGGCCGCAGCCCCGGGCGGTGCGCCTGGAGGTCCGGGCCCTCGACCTGATGGACACCTGGATCGAGCGTCACCGGCGCCGTGTCGAGGAGCGCTACCGGCGACTCGACGCCGTCCTGGCGGAGATGGAGGGGGACGACCATGGAGACGGTCATCGAGGCCGTGCCGGACCTGCCGATGATCCGGACGTCCCGTGACTTCGCGGCGACGCCCGAACGGCTGCTGCGCGCCCACACCGATCCCGTCCTGTTCGCCCGGTGGGTGGGGCCCGACTCGACGAGCACCCGGATCGAGCAGTGGGACGCGCGCACCGGCGGGAGCTGGCGGTACGCCTCGGAGTACGACGGCGTCGAGTACCGGTTCTACGGGAGCTTCCACGAGATCCGGCCCGACCGCATCGTGCAGACGTTCACGTACGAGGGCGATCCCGACCGGGTCGCGCTGGAGACGCTGTGGTTCGAGGCCCTGACGGACGGACGCGGCTGCGCACGCAGTCGCTCGTCGACGGCTTCGAGACCCGCGACGCGCTGCTGCGGAGCGGCATGGACGTCGGGGTCGACGAGGGATACGCCAAGCTGGAGAGGATGCTCGACGATGGCACTGCCTGAACTCCCGGCCGAACGGCACCGGCAGGTCGCGGGCCTGTTCACCGAACGCGTCCGCGGGACCCGCGCGTGGGACGCGCCCGCGCCGGTCGAGGGCTGGACCGCGCGCGACGTCGTGCGTCACCTGACCGAGTGGTTCCCCGGCTTCCTGGCGTCCGGCGCGGGCATCGAACTGCGGCGGGGACCGTCGGCCGACGACGACCCGGTCGCCGCGTGGCGGGTCCACCGCGACGCGGTGCAGGAGGTGCTGGACGACCCGGAGACCGAGCACCGGAAGCTCACCAACCCGCACATCGGCAGCCTGCCGCTGGCGACCGCGATCGACCGGTTCTACACCGCCGACGTGTTCATGCACACCTGGGATCTCGCGAGGGCCACGGGCCAGGACGAGCGGCTCGACCCGGCCTTCTGCGCCGAGCTCCTCGGCGGCATGGAACCGATCGAGGACGTCCTCCGGTCGTCCGGCCAGTACGGTCCCCGCGTCGAGGTGCCCGCCGACGCGGACGTGCAGACCCGGCTGCTCGGCTTCATCGGCCGCGACCCGTCCCGGCCGGTCCGCTGAGCCGCGCGGGTCAGCGCGCCACGGGGGTCTCCCGGCCGATGCGGGACAGCTTCTCGGGGTTGCGGACGATGTAGAGGCCGCTGATCAGGCCGTCGTCGACCCGCACCGCGAGGACGTTGTCGATCTCGCCGTCGATGCGGATGATCAGCGCGGGGCCTCCGTTGATCTGCACCGGCTCCACGGTGACCTTGCCGTGGACCCTGGGCAGCCCGGCGGCGAGGAGGCGGGCCACCTTGGAGGCCCCCACGACCGGCCGCACCACGGCCCGCCGGACGCCGCCGCCGTCGCCGAGCAGGACGACGTCCGGGGCGAGCATGTCGACGAAGTTCTGCAGGTCGCCGGTCTCGAGGGCGCGCTGGAACGCCTCGATCGCCGCGCGGCTCTCGGCGGGGGAGACGTCGGTGCGCGGGCGGCGGGCGGCGACGTGCGCGCGGGCCCGGTGGGCGATCTGGCGGACGGCGGCCGGGTTCTTGCCGACGGCCTCGGCGATCTCGTCGTAGCCGAGGTCGAACACCTCGCGCAGCACGAACACCGCGCGCTCGGTCGGGCCGAGGGTTTCCAGCACCAGCAGCATCGCCATCGAGACGCTGTCGGCGAGCTCGACGTCCTCGGCCACGTCCGGCGAGGTCAGCAGGGGTTCGGGCAGCCAGGTGCCGATGTAGGACTCCTTGCGGCGGCGGAGGGTGCGCAGCCGGACGAGCGCCTGGCGGGTGGTGATCCGGACCAGGTACGCGCGGGGCTCCCGCACGGTGCCGAGGTCGACGTCCGCCCAGCGCAGCCACGTCTCCTGCAGGACGTCCTCGGCGTCGGCGGCGGAGCCGAGCATCTCGTAGGCGACGGTGAACAGCAGGTTGCGGTGGGCGACGAACGCCTCGGTGGCCGCGTCCGTGCGGTGGGGGAGCGGTTCGTCGGCGTGCGTGTCGCTCATGGTCGGCTCCTGCCCGTTTCGGCGTTCGTCGTGCACCCACAAGGTGCCGGTCGCCGCCGGTTCGTGACACCCCCGGGCGGTGGCGTACGTCACATCGCGGCCTTGTCACGGGGAGCGGGCCGCCGGCATCTCGTGGTCGTCGGGACGCCGCGCGGACGCACCGCGCGGCGCGCACGTCCACGAGTGAGGAGCATGTCATGGAGGCCCGTTTCAACCTGTTCGACAGCCCCACCGCCGCGAAGTTCGCCAAGCGGATGCACGCCGCGGGCACGGTCCTCGAGGAGTCGTCGCTGCCGAAGGCCCTGCGGGAACTGGTGATGCTGCGCGTCAGCCAGATCAACGGCTGCGCGATGTGCATCGACATCCACACCAAGGAGGCGACGGCCGCCGGAGAGGACGCCGTCCGGCTGCACCTGGTCGCGGCGTGGCGGGAGGCGACGGTGTTCACCGAGGCGGAGCGGGCGGCGCTGGCGCTGGCCGAGGAGGGCGCCCGGCTCGCCGACGCCCACGACGGGGTGTCGGACGAGACGTGGGCGCGGGTGCGGGAGCACTTCGACGACGACCAGACGGGCACGCTGGTCGTCCTGATCGCGATGATCAACGCCGCGAACCGGATGAACGTGATGGTCCGGACTCCGGCGGGTTCCTACGCGCCCGGCATGATCGAGGCCGCGCTCGACTGACCGTGCCCCGAGACCGGCCCGGACGGCCCGGGCCGGTCCGCGCACGTCCGGCACCTCTGGCCCCGACCGCCGATTCCTGGTGGGATGTGGCGGGAGCGGCGGGGCTGGAGGCGATGGTGCGGCGGACGACGGAGCTGGCCGGCCGGTACCGCCTGGAGGAACCGCTGGGCCGGGGCGGGATGGGCGAGGTGTGGCGCGGGTTCGACCTGCGGCTGCGCCGCCCGGTCGCGGTGAAGCTCCTGCACCCGGCGAGCGTGGCCGAGCCGACCGCGGTGGCCCGGTTCCGGCGGGAGGCCGAGGTCGCCGCGACGGTGGACCATCCGGGCATCACCACCGTCCACGACATCGGCGAGCACGACGACGGGCCCGAGCGCCGGCTGTTCCTGGTGATGGAGCTGATGGTCGGCCGCGACCTGCGCCGGGTGCTCGCCGACTCGCCCGCCCGGCCTGCCGGCCGGGCGGGCGGCCGAGCTGGGCGCGCAGGTCGCCGACGCGCTCGGCGCCGCCCATCGGGTCGGCGTGGTGCACCGCGACGTCAAACCGGCCAACCTCTTCCTGCTGGACGACGGACGGGTGAAGGTGTGCGACTTCGGGATCGCCCGCCTCTCCGACGCCACCAAGATCACCGCGACCGGCGCGTCGGCCGGGACGCCGCTGTACATGGCCCCCGAGCAGATCCGGGGCGAACCGGTGGACCACCGCACCGACCTGTACGCCTTCGGATGCGTCCTGTACGAGCTGCTCACCGGCGCCACGTGGGTCGAGGCGGGCTCGAACGTCGGCGCCGTCCTCTACCAGCACCTCGAGAAGCCCCCGGCGCCACCGAGGACGCTGCGGCCGGACGTCCCCGGTCACCTGGACGCGCTGGTGCTGGAACTGCTGGCCAAGCTCCCCGGCGACCGGCCGCCGGACGCCGCGTCCGTCGCCGGGCGGCTGCGCGGTCCCGAGCCCCGGACGCGGGCCGTTCGTCCGGCGGACACCGCGACCACGCCCCACGGGGACACGGCGCGAATGCCCGCGGCGGACCGGGCGCCCCTCGACCCCCGAGCGACGGTCCCCACGTCCGCGCCCGTACCGGTCGGGCGGCGCACCGTTCTCCTCGCCGGTCTCGGGGCCGCGGTCCTCGTCGGCGTGACCACGGCGCTCCTGCTGGAGGAGGGCCCGCCCGAGACCTTCCCGACCTTCAACGACTACGACGACCACATCGCCTCGGTGGCGTTCAGGCCGGACGGCCGGTACCTCGCGACCGCGAGCGGCAGCAGGGTCAGGCTGTGGGAGACGGCGACCGGCCGCGAATCCGACGTTTCCTTCAACGGCCCGGTCGGAGCGCGCGTGGAGGCGGTGGCCTTCAGCCCGGACGGCCGGCTTCTCGCCGCCGCGGCGGGCGACCGCGTCCAGGTGTGGAACGCGTCCACCGGCCGCCGCGTCGCCGATCTCGAGGGCCATATCGGCACCGTCTCGGAGGTGGCGTTCGCCCCGGACGGCAGGACCATCGCGACCTCCGGCAGCGACCAGTCCGCCCGCCTGTGGGACGTCGCCGCGGCCCGCGCGACCGCCGTCCTCACCGGCCATCGCGGCTCGGTCTCGGGGGTGGCGTTCGCCCCGGACGGCCGGACGCTGGCGACCGGCAGCCGGGACGGCACCGTCCGGCTGTGGGACGTCGCCACGCGCCGTACCACCGCCACCCTCGACGACGACGTCGACGCCGTCCTCGCGGTGGCGTTCAGCCCGGACGGCAGGACCCTGGCCGCCGGCGACAACGCCGGTCCCGTCCGGTTGTGGGACGTGGCCCGCCGCCGCGTCGCCGGCACCCTCGACGGCCACGAGGGCGCGGTCTGGTCGGTCGCGTTCAGCCGGGACGGCCGGAGGCTCGCCACCGGCGGCGGCGACGGCTGGGTCCGCGTATGGGACGTGCCCGCCCGCCGCGAGACCGCCCGGAACGGGCGCGGCGGCGCCATCTTCAAGACGGTGGCGTTCAGCCCGGACGGCAAGACCCTCGCCATGGGCAACTCCGACGGCGACGACCCGACCAGCTCGCTCACCCTCTGGAAACTCTCGTGACCGCCCCGCGCCTCGGCCGCCACGCCCGCCACCTCGCGCGCGGGCGTGGACCAGTCGTCTAGTCCGTTCGGGGCATGGGACTATTCTCGCCCACTCGCGGTAAGTAGTCGTATGGATGCGGATAGTTTTCCCTGATGTCAACGACTCGGGAGCACGACGTCACCGCGGAACTGTTCCGGTGGTCTCCCATGCTCGCTGTACCTGGCCACGCTGCGCAGCCGGCAGCGCTGCCCGACCATCCTGCTGGTCATCTCGCCCGACCCGAAGGTCGCCGCGTGGTGCGGCAGGCACGTGGCGATGCGCGCACCCAGCGGGACTATAACAATGTGATCGCGGTCCTTCCCAGGGCTGCACGGGAGGCTCTGGAAATGAAGATGATGAGCGAATCCAGGTACTACTCCGAGTTCCTCCGCGATGCCAACTCCAAGGGGAAGGTCGAGGGGAAGGCCGAGGGGAAGGCCGAGGCGGTGCTGCGGGTTCTGGAGACACGCGGGGTCGCCGTGGACGAGCGGCAGCGGGCTCGGATCGAGGGCTGCGGAGATCCCGAGCAGCTGGACGAGTGGCTCGTGCGGGCCGTTCTGGCGACGACCGCGGACGAGGTCTTCGACCGGGAGTGAGCTCCGGCCCCGCCTGGGGCGGGTGGAAGTCGTGACGTGCGTGTTTTGTGCCGGTGACTTACTTCGGCGATGCTGAGGGAGTGTCAACGGAGACTCTTACCGGCGCCGCCGAGCTGCGCGCCTTCCTGCACGGGCTTCCCGGCGTCGACCGGGTCGGGGCCGAGGAACGGGCCGCGCGGCTCGCGGGCCGGTCGATCAAGACGTCGGCGAAGGCCGCGGCGATCGACCTCGCGATCTCGATGGTGGACCTCACCACGCTGGAGGGCGCGGACACGCCCGGGAAGGTGCGGGCGCTGTGCGCGAAGGCCGCCCGCCCGGACCCGGACGATCCGGACGTGCCGAAGGTCGCGGCGGTGTGCGTCTACTCCGACCTCGTGGACGTCGCGGTGCGGGCGCTGGACGGCACGGGCATCGGCGTCGCGAGCGTCGCGACGTCGTTCCCGTCCGGGCGGGCGCCGCTGGAGGCGAAGCTCGCCGACACGCGGGCGGCGGTCGCGGCCGGGGCCGCCGAGATCGACATGGTGATCGACCGGGGCGCGTTCCTCGCGGGCGACTACGCGAAGGTGTCCGACGAGATCGCCGCCGTGAAGGAGGCGTGCGGGTCCGCGCACCTGAAGGTGATCCTGGAGACGGGCGAGCTGGCGACGCTCGACAACGTGCGGCGCGCGTCCTGGCTGGCGATGCGCGCCGGGGGCGACTTCATCAAGACCTCGACGGGCAAGGTGTCCCCGGCGGCGACGCTGCCGGTCACGCTCGTGATGCTGGAGGCCGTCCGCGACTTCCGCGCCGCGACCGGACGGCAGGTCGGGGTGAAGCCCGCGGGCGGGATCCGCACCACCAAGGACGCGATCAAGTACCTGGTGCTGGTGAACGAGACGGCCGGGCCCGACTGGCTGACGCCCGAGTGGTTCCGGCTGGGCGCGTCCAGCGTGCTGAACGATCTGCTGATGCAGCGCCGCAAGCTCGCCACCGGGGTGTACTCCGGTCCCGACTACTTCACCCTGGACTAGACATGGTTTTCGAGTACGCGCCTGCGCCCGAGTCGGCGTCGGTCGTCGGCATCCGCGAGTCGTACGGGCTCTTCGTGGACGGCGCGTTCACGCGCGGCGGCGGCGAGCCCTTCAAGACGATCAACCCGGCGGACGAGACCGTGCTCGCCGAGGTCGCGTGCGCCGACGAGGGCGACGTCGACCGGGCCGTGCGGGCCGCGCGGAAGGCGTTCGACAAGGTGTGGGGCCCGATGCCGGGCGCCGAACGCGCCAAGTACCTGTACCGGATCGCCCGGATCGTCCAGGAACGGTCGCGGGAGCTGGCGGTGCTGGAGTCGATCGACAACGGCAAGCCGATCCGGGAGTCCCGGGACGTCGACGTGCCGCTGGTCGCGGCGCACTTCTTCTACTACGCGGGCTGGGCCGACAAGCTGCGGCACGCGGGGTTCGGGACGGACCCGCGGCCGCTGGGCGTCGCGGCGCAGGTCATCCCGTGGAACTTCCCGCTGCTGATGCTCGCGTGGAAGATCGCCCCCGCGCTGGCCTGCGGGAACACCGTGGTGCTGAAGCCCGCGGAGACGACGCCGCTGACCGCGCTGCTGTTCGCCGACATCTGCCGGCAGGCCGAGCTGCCCCCGGGCGTCGTCAACATCGTGACGGGCGCGGGCGCCACCGGCCGCGCGCTCGTCGCCCACGACGGCGTCGACAAGGTCGCGTTCACCGGGTCCACCGAGGTCGGCAAGGAGATCGCGCGGACGGTCGCCGGGACGCGCAAGAAGCCGACGCTCGAACTCGGCGGCAAGGCCGCGAACATCGTGTACGCCGACGCGGCGCTCGACCAGGCCGTCGAGGGCATCGTCAACGGGATCTTCTTCAACCAGGGGCACGTGTGCTGCGCGGGGTCGCGGCTGCTCGTGCAGGAGTCGATCGCCGATGAGCTGCTCGACCGGCTCAAGGCGCGGATGGCGACGCTCCGCGTCGGGGACCCGCTCGACAAGAACACCGACGTCGGGGCCGTGAACTCGGCCGCCCAGCTCGCGCGGATCCGCGAGCTGTCGGCGTCCGGCGAGCAGGAGGGCGCGACCCGCTGGTCGCCGCCGTGCGACCTGCCCGACCGCGGCTTCTGGTTCGCGCCGACCGTGTTCACCGGCGTCGCGCAGTCGCACCGCATCGCGCGGGAGGAGATCTTCGGGCCCGTCCTGTCGGTGCTGACGTTCCGCACGCCGGACGAGGCCGTCACGAAGGCGAACAACACGCCGTACGGGCTGTCGGCCGGGATCTGGACGGAGAAGGGCTCGCAGATCCTCTGGACGGCGCAGCGCCTGCGGGCGGGCGTGGTGTGGGCGAACACCTTCAACAAGTTCGACCCGGCCTCCCCGTTCGGCGGCTACAAGGAATCGGGGTTCGGCCGCGAGGGCGGACGCCACGGACTGGAGGCGTATCTCGATGTCTGAGCGGCTCAGCGTGCGCAAGACCTACAAGCTCTACATCAACGGCGCCTTCCCCCGATCGGAGTCCGGCAGGTCGTACGTGGTCACCGACGCCAAGGGGCGGTTCGTCGCGAACGCCTCGCACGCCTCCCGCAAGGACGTCCGCGACGCCGTCGCCGCCGCCCGCAAGGCGTTCGGCGGCTGGTCCGGCCGCACCCCCTACAACCGCGGCCAGATCCTGTACCGGATCGCGGAGATGCTGGAGGGCCGCCGCGCCCAGTTCGCGGACGAGCTCCGCACCGCCGGGCTGGCGAAGGCCGCGGCGTCCGCCGAGGTGGACGCGGCCGTCGACCGGTGGGTCTGGTACGCGGGGTGGGCCGACAAGCTCGCCGCCGTCGCCGGGTCCGCGAACCCGGTGGCGGGGCCGTTCTTCAACTTCTCGACGCCCGAACCGACCGGCGTCGTCGGCGTGCTCGCCCCCGACTCGCCGCTGCTCGGGCTCGTCTCGACGGTCGCGCCCGCGATCGTGTCCGGGAACACGGCGGTCGTCGTCGCGTCCGAACCGGCGCCGCTTCCGGCGATCACGTTCGCCGAGGTGCTCGCGACGTCCGACCTGCCCGGCGGCGTCGTCAACGTCCTCACCGGGCGCCGCGACGAGCTCGCGCCGTGGCTCGCGTCCCACATGGACGTCAACGCGATCGACCTCGCGGGCGTCCCGGCGGACGCGGCCGCGGACCTGGAGGAGAAGGCCGCCGGGAACCTCAAGCGGGTGGTCCGTCCGGACGAATCCGACTGGGGTGCGGAGCCGGGAACCGCCCGGATGACGGCGTTTCTGGAGACCAAGACGGTCTGGCACCCGGTTGGGGTGTGAAAGCCGAATGACGCAGAGTGTGTAGAGCGTCACGAACGGTGGAATAGATCTCCCGATCACAGGGGGGAGATCGCATGCCTGCCAAGACAAGGGCGACCAAGTCGACCAGAACCGCCACCTCGAAATCCACGGGCGCGAAGGCGTCCACGTCGAAGGCCTCCACCGCGAAGGCCTCCACCGCGAAGAAGCCCGCGTCGCGGACGAGCGCGGCGACGAGCCGCTCGTCGTCCGCCGCCGCGACGCGGGTGACCAAGGCCGCGTCGGAGGCGAAGGCGGCCGCCACCCAGATGAAGTCGGTCGCCACGAAGGCGTCGTCGTCGGCGAAGGCCATGACGGCGATGACCAAGGCGATGACGACCGCGACCAAGGCGATGACCGACGCCGCCAAGGCGATGGACGCGGCGGCGAAGGAGATCACCAAGGAGGGCGCCAAGGCGTCGTCCGCGGCCAAGAAGACGGGGACCACGGCCCGCAAGAGCACGACCGCCAAGTCGGGGACGGCCCGCAAGTCGACGTCGGCGGCGTCGTCGCGCTCCCGGTCGACCACGACGGCCCGGGTGAGCCCGTCCCGGTCGAGCACCACCAAGTCGGGCACGTCCAGGTCGAGCACCGCGAAGGCGGGCACCAAGCCGGGCACCGCGAAGGCGGGCACCAAGGCGGGCACCGCGAAGAAGAGCGCCCCGCGCGCCTCGACGGCCCGCCGGAGCGCGCCGTCCCGCGCGACCGCCGCCAAGGGGTCCGGATCAGCGAGCAGCCCGGCCGCGCGCGCCGTCGCCGCCGCCCGGTCCGCCGTCGCCACCGCGCCGCCCGCCGCGCCGTTCGCCGAGCCGCGGTCGGGACCCGGCGGGTTCCTCAGCGGCCTCACCGGCAACGGGCTCGGCCGCGGGCGCTGACCGATGAAGGATGAGGACATCCTCGCCCGCATCGGCGATTTCGTCGGCGAGGAGCAGGCCCTGCGCGAACGCATGCAGCGCGGCGAGCTGAGCCGCGCGGAGGAGCAGCGGCGGCTGCAGGACCTCGAGGTCGCGCTCGACCAGTGCTGGGACCTGCTCCGCCGCCGCCGCGCACGGCTCGACGCGGGCGAGAACCCCGACGACGCCGGCGTGCGGCCGCCGGACGAGGTCGAAGGCTACCTGCAGTGACGCGGCGCCCGCTGCGGTTCGGGGTGTCGCTCGTCCCGGACTGCGCCGACCCGCTGATCCGCACCGCGCAGGACGCCGACCGGTTCGGCCTCGACCTGCTCGGGGTCCGCGACGAGCCGTACCGGCGCGGCACCGCCGACGCGCTCACCGTGCTGGCGTCCGCGCTGGCCGTCACCTCGCGGATCCGGGTCATGCCCGCCGTGGCGTGCCTGCCGCTGCGCCCGCCCGCCGCCCTCGCCAAGGCGATCGCGACCATGGACCGGTTCAGCGGCGGCCGCGCCGAACTCGGCCTCGGCGCCGGCGCGTCCGCGGCCGGCGCCGAGGCGTTCGGCGGCCCGTTCCGCTCCGGTTCGTCCGCCCCCGGCGCGCTGGAGGAGGCCGTCCAGGTGGTGCGCCTGCAGTGGAGCGACCAGGGCGGCCTCGTCTTCGGCGGCGCGCACTACCGGTTCGCGGCGCCGCAGGCGGGCCCGGCCCCCGAGCGGCAGATCCCGGTCTGGCTCGGCACGGACGGGCCCCGCGGCCTCGACCTGACCGGCCGCGTCGCCGACGGCTGGCTCGCCCGGTCCGGGCGCGTCCCGCCGAAACGCCTCGCCGACGCGCGCCGCCGCATCGACGACGCCGCCGCCCGCGCCGGGCGCGACCCGTCCGACGTGCGGCGCGGGTACGTCCTCGAAGGGAGGATCGCGCGCGAGTCGCGCGGCTTCCTGCACGGCCCGCCGCGCCAGTGGATCCACGAGCTCACCGAACTGGCCGTGGGCCACGGCGTCGACACGTTCCTGTTCGCGGGGGCCCCGGAACACCTCGCGCTGTTCGCGCTCGAGATCGTCCCGTCCGTCCGGGAACAGGCCGCGCGGGAACGGACGGCCGCCCCGGCCGGCGGCTGACCGCGCCCGGCCTCGGGACGACCGCCCCGCACCGGGCGGCCCGCGCCCGGCTTCGGTTCGTGCGCGGGCTTTGGAATGACCGTGTCGGGGCCGCGTGACCGCGTCCGGGCGTGCGGCCGCGTCCGGGCATGGGGCGCCCGCGTTCGCCGCCATCGGCTGCGCCGGTTCAGTCCGGGCGGCCTTCCGGCCGCCCGGGACTTCGAGAGTGCTCCTACATGCGTTCCGGGGTGGGGACGCCGAGGAGGTGCAGGCCGGTCTCGAGCGTGCGGAGCGTCGCGGCGCACAGGGCCAGGCGGGACGCCTTCGTGGCGTCGTCGGGAGCCTTCAGCACCGGGCAGTTCTCGTAGAACGTGGTGTAGGCGTCGGCGACCGAGTACACGTACGTCGCGAGCTTGTGCGGCTCGGCGGTCGCGCCCGCCTGCTCCAGCGCGGCGCCGAAGCCGAGCAGCGTCAGCGCGAGCGCCCGCTCGGCCGGGTCGCCGAGGACGATCGGGCCGGTCGCGTCCTCCGGCGCGACGCCGCCCCTGCGGAAGATCGACCGGATCCGGGCGGCGGCGTACTGCAGGTACGGGCCGGTCTTCCCGTTGAACGAGATCATCCGGTCGAAGTCGAAGATGTACTCGCTGTCGCGCGCGACCGACAGGTCGGCGTACTTGACGGCGCCCATCCCGACGGCCTCGACGATCCGCGCGCGGGCCGCGTCGTCGAACTCCTCGACGTGCTCGATCTGGTCGAACGCGGCCCCGGCCCGCTCGACGGCCTCGTCGAGCAGCTCGGCGAGCTTGACGGTGCCGCCCGCACGCGTCTTCAGGATCTTGCCGTCGGTGCCGAGGACGTTGCCGATCTGCGCGTGCTCCGCCTCGACCTCGTCGCCGAGCCAGCCGGCCATCCGGGCGACGGCGAACATCATCTGGAAGTGCAGCGCCTGCGGGGCGCCCACCACGTAGATCATCCGGTCGACGTGCTCGGTGTCGACCCGGTACCGGACGGTCGCGAGGTCGGTGGTGGAGTAGTTGTAGCCGCCGTCGCTCTTGCGGATGATCACCGGGAGGGGCTCGCCCTCGCGGCCGGTGAACCCGGGCGGGAACGCGCACAGCGCGCCGTCGCTGACGACCGCGATGCCCTTGTCCTCCAGTTCGGCGACGGTCGGGGCGAGGAGGTCGTTGTAGAAGCTCTCGCCCTTGATGTCGTCGTCGGTGAGGGTGACGCCGAGCCGCGTGTAGACGGCGTTGAAGTACCGCTTGGACACGTCCACGAGGACCTGCCAGAGCCGCAGGGTCTCCGGGTCGCCGGCCTGGAGCGCGACCACCCGGTTGCGGGACCGCTCGGCGAACGCGGGATCGGCGTCGAACTTCTGCCGCGCGGCCTGGTAGAAGGCGGTGAGGTCGCTGACGGACGAGTCGCCGCGCGCGGCGGCGTCCTCACCGAGGTCGAGCAGGTGCTCGATCAGCATCCCGAACGGGGTGCCCCAGTCGCCGACGTGGTTGTCGCGGACGACGTCGTGCCCGAGGAACTCCAGGATCCGGGCGATGGCGTCGCCGACGATCGTGGTCCGCAGGTGCCCGACGTGCATCTCCTTCGCCACGTTCGGCGAGGAGTACTCGACGACGACCTTCTGCGGCCGCTCGGCCTCGGGGACGGCGAGCCGCGGGTCCTCCAGGGCGCGCTGGGCCTCGGCGGCGATCCACCCGTCGGCGAGCGTCAGGTTGACGAACCCGGGCCCGCTGACCTCGACCTTCGACACGACGTCGGCGACGTCGAGGTTCGCGACGATCTCGTTCGCCACGTCTCGCGGCTTGCGGCCCAGCTTCTTGGCCATCGGCAGCGCCACGTTGGCCTGAAGGTCGGCGAACTGCGACGGCCGGATGACCGGGTCGTCGTCCGCGTGGGACGGTCCGAAGGCGGCGGCGAGCGCGGCCTGGACGCGGGCGGCGAGTACGAGTTGCGGATCGGGCATGCACCAAGGTTATCGGCGCGGCGCCACGGCCTCGTCATGGTATTCCGCCGAACCCGGCGGTGGTTCCCCGCAGGCCGCGGCTACGGTTTGCCGCCGGGCAGTTCGAGCCCGTCCGGCGCGGTCTCCTCGGTGGGGCGCGGCTCGGGCGCGATGTCGGCCGGTTCCGGGGGCGTCCCGTCCGTCCGCTCGGGGTGCCGGTCGTCGCCGGTGCCGTGCGTCCAGCGGCCGAACCGGTGGGTGCGGGTGAGCGACACCTGCTCGCGGATCCGCTCCACGATGCGGCCCGCGGCGAGCCGGTGCGCCAGCTCGCACGCCGACGTGATCGCGCGGGCCCGGGACGCGCCGTGCGCGATCACGACCGTCCCGTTCAGGCCCAGCAGGACGCCGCCGCCGTAGGTGTCGGGGTCGAGCCGGTCGCGCAGGCCCTGCAGGCGGCGGCGCTGCAGCAGCGCCCCCATCCGGGCGGCGGCGCTGGACGTCATCGCGCCGCGGATCTCCGCGAACGCCGTCCGGATCGTGCCCTCCATCGTCTTCAGCGCGACGTTGCCGGTGAACCCGTCGGTGACGATGACGTCGACGTCGCCGCGCAGCAGGTCGTGGCCCTCCACGTTCCCGGCGAACTCGATGCCGTGGTTGCCGCTCGCGAGCAGCTCGTGCGCGCGCTTGGCGAGCTTGTTGCCCTTCCCCGGCTCCTCCCCGATGGTGAGGAGCCCCACCCGGGGACGTTCGGTGCCGAGCAGCACCTGCGCGTACGCGGTGCCGAGCGCCGCGAACTGCACGAGGCCCTCGGGTTTCACGTCGGCGGTCGCGCCGGCGTCCAGCAGGATCGTGGGGTTGGGCCGGGTGGGCAGCGTCACCGCGATCGCGGGCCGCATCACCCCCTGCTGCCCCTTCAGCCGCAGCCGGGACGTCGCCACCACCCCGGCGGTGCCGCCCGCCGACACCAGCGCCGACGCCCGGCCCTGCTTGATCAGGTGGCAGGCGATCGCGATGGACGAGCGGGGCTTGCGCCAGCTCGCGAGCGCGCCCTCGCCCATGTCGAGGGCCTCGTCGGCGTGCACGATGGGGATCTCCCCGATGACCCCGTGCCGGTCGAGCTCGCGGCGGATCCGCGGCGCCCGGCCGACCAGGACGAGCCGGACGTCGTGCTCGCGCACCGCGTCGACGGCGCCCGCGATGATCTCCTCGGGGGCGTGGTCGCCGCCCATGGTGTCGACGGCGATCGGCAGCGGGCGGACCGTCCGGACCGTCCCCGCGCGGCGGGCCGGTGCCGGGCGCGACGGCTCCCCCCTGCCGGACGTGCTGCCGGACATGGTCGCTCCAGACGGGTGAGAGAACACCGGCGCGGAATGCGGTGCTCTGCGATGATGCAGCTCATCGCATGGTAGGACGTTAATTCACCCATCTCGCCGACCGGCGCCCGGAGTGGCGTTCTTCACTCGCGTCCCGGCGGTTCGGCGCGCACGGTTTCCGGTCAGCCCGAATCGCCCTTCCGGCAGTCGTCGCCGATGCAGGAGACGTTCTCCACGAGCGGCCGCCCGTCCACGAGGATCGTGTAGTAGGAGTCCTGCGTCTCCATCTGCCCGCTGCCGACGACCTTGACCGGTTTCTTGTCGGCGGTGGTCCCCGTGCAGGAGACGCGCAGCCGCTGCTCCGTCCAGCCCGGCACGCCTTCGCAGGTCAGCGGCCCCGCCAAGGTCACGCCGCGCCGCTCCAGTTCGGCGGCGGCCATGGCCGGCATCGCCTCCCGCATCTGCGCCTGAGTCTGGTAGGGCAGTTCCTTGCCGCCGGTCAGCAGCACGATCGCGGCGGCGGCGACCCCGCCCAGCACCAGGAGGGCGGCGACGGCCGCCCCCGCGATCGCGGCCTTCTTCCGAGTCATCTCCACGGAGCCGATATCGCCCTGCGTACGGTGCCGTATGCGGTGAGTGGTCGGTTTTTCCTCGCCGTATGCGGATCTTTTGGGCCGCCGCTAGCCGCAATCGTGGCCGAGGCAGTCCGTGCGGAAGATCTCACGGCCGCCGACGGACACGACGTAAAGCTCGCGCGGGTCCGGGGTGTCGGCGTCGTGTGCGACGCCCCGCACGGTGACGGGCTCGCCCGTCCGCGTCCGCGTCGTACAGTGCACGCGGACGAGCGCGTCCGAACCCGTCTCCGGAAGTTCGCAGTCGGGACGGCGCTCCAGCTCGACGCCGCGCGCCCGCAGTTCCTCGGCCGTCCCGTCGCTCACGGCGTTCCGGTAGGCGCCCTCGGAGATCCGCTGCATCGCCTCGCACCCGGAGAGCGCGACGATCAGCAGCAGCGCCGCGACGGCGCGTCCCGCGCGCCTCACGCGGGCTCCTCGTGCGCGGCCCGGGGGGCGAACGTCGCGTCGATCGCGTCGGCGACGGCGTCCGGACGGTCCAGGTGGATCATGTGGCGTGCCTCCGGGAGCTTTACCTGCCGCCCCTGTGGGGACATCGCGGCCAGAACGGCGTGCCCGTCCGACCATGCGCGCCTGCACGCGGCGAGCCGGACGTCGCCCAAGGCCGTCAACACGATCAAGGGGATGGGCGGGAACGCTCGGCGCGCGCGCAGAGCGGTGAGGTCCGCGGCCATCTCCCGGTAGGCGAGGTTCTCCGCGAGGACGGTGCCGAGGACCGTCCCGCGCCCGTACACCGACCGGACGGCCGCGTCCGGGGCCGGGTCGCCCGCGCGGCTGGTGCGGCGCAGCAACGCGCGCCGTCCCCACGGGCCGAGCACCCCGGCCGCGCCGGACAGCTCCAGCAGCCGCCCGGCGCCCATGAAGGCGGGCGTCAGGACGGCCGACGGCCGCACCCTCGCGCGTGCGCCGTGCTCGTGGCTCGGGTCGACCAGCACCAGCCCCCGGATCAGGCCGGGACGGACGCGCGCCAGCGCCTCCGCGTGGAACGCCGCCATCGAGTGCGCGACGATCGTGACCGGCCCGTCCGCCGCGCGGTCCGCGAGCGCTGCCGTCAGCGCGACGTCCCGGCGCAGCGACGGCGCGGCCGCCGCGGCGGGGCTCGCGCCGAGGCCGGGGCGGTCGAACACCGTCACCCGGTACGTCTCCCGGAGCAGCGCCACCACGGCGTCCCAGTCGAACCAGGCGCCGCCGAGCCCCGAGTCGAGGAGCAGCGGCGGCCCGTCCACCGGCCCGGAGCGCACGACGTGGACCCGCTCCCGCCCCACGTTCACGATCTCGCTCATCGCGGGCCCTCCGGACGGGCGCCCCGTGCCGCCGCGCGGTCCGCGTGCAGGGCCCACGCGATCGTCAGCAGGCCGAGGCACAGGATCCCGATCTGGAAGCGCTGCACGATCCCGAGCCACTGCCCCTGGTACATGGCGGCGAGCGTGACCAGGGCGAACACCGACTCGATCAGCGCGAGCAGCCAGCCCCAGCGGGCCAGCGGCGGCCACCATCCGTACCGCCGCGCGGCCAGCGACAGCAGCAGCAGCGCGAGGACCCCGCAGACGATCACGGCGCTGCTGGTGACCGAGTGGAACGCGTGCGAGAACGAGATGTTCGACGACCGTTCGCGCAGGGCGCAGGACGTCTGCAGGCTCGGCGCGCAGTCGAGCGGGAACACGGCGTCGCCGATCGCGCCCAGCCCGAACAGCCCGAGGAACGACCACCCGGCCGTCGCCAGCGGGCGCCGCCGCAGCCGCCGCAGCGCGCCCGCGACGATGGCGAGCGTCATGACGCCGGTGAGCAGGTCGCCGCCGCCGTAGACGTACCGGAACGGCTGGTCGGCCGCCGACAGTTCGCTGACGTACCCGTTGACGGCGTCGAGCTGCGGGCTGAACAGGTGCTCCAGCAGGAACGACGCGTAGCAGACCGCGGCCGCGCAGGCCAGGACGACCATGTACCGGGGCGCCGCGCCGGGCCCGCCGCCCGGGCCGCGCCCGTCCCGCCCGCCGGCCGGGCC
>NZ_JBHTJA010000023.1:0-75242 GCF_042675525.1 Actinomadura sediminis | reverse complement strand
CGTTGCGGCGGGCCGGGCCCTTCGCGGCGGCCCGGCGGCGCCCGCCCGGCCGCCGGCGGGGCGCACGGGACGGCTCGACGGCGGGCAGGTCCCACGCGGTGTCGCCCGGGCCGGCCGGCTCCGCCGGGTCGCCGGGGACGGGCGTGAAGCCGAGCGTGTCGCCGCCCGGTTCGCCCTCTCCCGCCGTGCCGGGCCGCTCCGCGGGGGACGGTCCGGCGACGCGGACGTCCTCGTCGTGCGGGAGCGGGCCGAGGTGCTGTCGTTCGTCTCGCCTAGGGGACCCGGGACGGTCTCCGGACAAGGCGGTCCTTCCGACGGTCGCGCGCGCGTGGGCACGCGCGCGAGCGGCTTCCACCCCCCGCCGCCCGTGCCGTCCGAAGGCGGGACGGCCGCGGCCCGGAGCGGTCTCCCGGCGCCGTGCGTCCCGCGTGCGCGGGGGCGCGACGGCCCGGTGCACCGCTCTGGGGGTGCTTACGGGGAGCCACAATGCCCGAGGGCGAGGGCGGCTCCGCAACCGGAACGAGACATGAGCCGACGGCGACCGCGTTGTCAACTCTCCGATAACGAGCCGGAAACGACCGCCCGACCTGCGGTTCCAGAGCAGGGCTCGAGCACCATGTGACCTTCGCCACAGATCAACTCACGGCCGCGCGGCGATCACGGACGGTGCAGGACGATGTGGTGCAGACCACGCCGCCCCGGTGACCGTGCGGTCACCGGGGCGGCACGGAGCGTGGCGGCTCCTCAGCCCGTGACGTCGCCCAGCATGTCGGTCACGAGCTCGGCGATCGGCGAACGCTCGGAGCGCGTCAGCGTCATGTGCGCGAACAGCGGGTGGCCCTTCAAACGTTCCACCACCGCGGCGACGCCGTCGTGCCTGCCGACCCGCAGGTTGTCGCGCTGCGCGACGTCGTGCGTCAGCACCACCCGCGAGCCCGCGCCGATGCGCGACAGGACGGTGAGCAGGACGCCGCGCTCCAGCGACTGCGCCTCGTCGACGATGACGAACGAGTCGTGCAGCGACCGCCCGCGGATGTGGGTGAGCGGGAGCACCTCCAGCATCCCCCGGTCGAGGACCTCCTCGATGACGTCCGGGGTCGTGACGGCCGAGAGGGTGTCGTAGACGGCCTGCGCCCACGGCGACATCTTCTCGTTCTCCGACCCGGGCAGGTACCCGAGCTCCTGCCCGCCGACCGCGTACAGCGGCCGGAAGACGACGACCTTGCGGTGCCGCCGCCGCTCCAGGACGGCCTCGAGGCCCGCGCACAGCGCCAGCGCGGACTTCCCGGTGCCCGCGCGGCCGCCGAGCGAGACGATGCCGACGTCCTCGTCCATGAGCAGGTCCAGCGCGATCCGCTGCTCGGCGGACCGGCCGCGCAGCCCGAACACCTCCCGGTCGCCGCGCACCAGCTTCACCGACTTGTCCGGCAGCGTGCGGCCGAGCGCGGACCCGCGCTCCGACAGCAGCCGGAGCCCGGTGTGGCACGGCAGGTCGCGCGCCTCCTCGATCTCGGCCTGGCCCGCCTCGAACAGGTCGTCGACGACGCCGCCCGGCAGCTCCAGCTCGCGCATCCCGGTCCAGCCGGACTCGACGACGGCGAGCTCGGCGCGGTACTCCTCGGCGGCGAGGCCGACGGCGGACGCCTTCACCCGCATCGGCAGGTCCTTGGAGACGAGCACGACGTCGCGGCCCTCGCGCGCGAGCCACCCGGCCACCGACAGGATCCGGGTGTCGTTGTCGCCGAGCCGGAAGCCGTCCGGCAGGACGCTCGGGTCGGAGTGGTTCAGCTCGACGCGGAGCGTGCCGCCGAGGTCGCCGGCCGGGCCCTCGATCGGCAGCGGCTCGTCCAGCCGGCCGTGCGCGAGCCGCAGGTCGTCCAGGGTGCGCAGCGCCTGCCGGGCGAAGTAGCCGAGCTCGGGGTGGTGCCGCTTGGCCTCGAGCTCGGAGATGACGACGATGGGGAGTACGACCTCGTGCTCGGCGAACCGGGTCATCGCCCCCGGGTCGGCGAGCAGGACGCTGGTGTCGAGGACGTACGTGCGCCGCGAGTCCGGGACGGACGTCCCGGTGGTGGTCCCGGACGGGCCGGGGCGGCGCGCGGAGGTTGTGGCCACTCGATCTCCCTGACGTATGGGGAACTACCGGTGGCGCCGCAGTCCGCCCCCGTGCGGCCGCGTCCCCCGGTCCGGGGGCGGCCTTGGGCGGTGGGGGTCGGAGGCCGACCGTCAGGTACCGTAGCGCCGGTGCCGCGCGGCATACGAGCGGATGGCCCGCAGGAAGTCCACCTTGCGGAAGTCCGGCCAGTGGACCTCGCAGAAGTAGAACTCCGAGTGGGCGCTCTGCCAGAGCATGAAGCCGGAGAGACGCTGCTCCCCCGACGTGCGGATGACCAGGTCGGGGTCCGGCTGGCCGCGCGTGTAGAGATGCTCCGCGATGTGCTCCACGTCGAGGGACTCGGCGAGTTCCTCGATGCTGGTGCCACGGCTCGCCTGCTCGACGAGCAGAGAGCGCACCGCATCAGCGATCTCACGCCTACCCCCATACCCAACTGCGACGTTCACAATCAGGCCGGGCGCGTTCGATGTGGCTTCGCCGGCATCTTTCAGGACACGAGCGGTTTCGTCCGGGAGGAGGTCGAGGGCGCCGACGGGCTTGACGTGCCATCCCTCGGCGGCCAGGCCGCGGACGGTGTTCTCGATGATCCGCAGCAGCGGTTCGAGCTCGTTCGCGGGACGGTTGAGGTTGTCGGTGGACAGCAGCCAGAGCGTCACGAGCTCCACGCCCGCCTCGGTGCTCCAGTGCAGCAGCTCGGAGATCTTCCGGGCTCCGGCCTGGTGCCCGGTGTTGACGTCGGCGAGCCCCATCGACCGGGCCCAGCGCCGGTTGCCGTCCAGGATGACGCCGACGTGGCGGGGGGTGACGTCGGTGGGCAGGGACGACTCGACGCGGCGCTCGTAGATCCGGTAGACGAGGTCGCGGAACGCCGCGTACGGGCCGCTGCGGCGCACGGCGGTGGACAGCGGGCCGTCGCCGGTGCCGGCGCCCGCGATCCGCTCGCGCACGGCGTCCCCGCTCCTGCGGCCCCCGCGCGCACGGCGTCCGCGCGCGCGGTCGCCGCGCGCGCCGTCCCGGTTGCTGTGCGTTCGCCGAATCCCCATATGGGCGTCCCTTCGAGCGGCCGTCCCGTGCGGGAAGGACGCTCAATTATGGCGTGACGGCGATACTTCTCCGGACCTCTCCGGCCGTCCCGCTGCTGAAGAGGCTAGCGCTCGAGACGCCGGTTTCGTCCGCTTCGGCCCGCTCCGGCCAAGCTCTGGACGGCCGGGATCGGGCCGGTGCGGCGGAGCGGCGGGCGCCGCTGCAGGCGGTCGGCCTCGGCGAGCAGGCCGTCCAGGAAGCGGACCAGTTCCGTGGAGGTGAGGACGGCGCGGACGCCGCGGCCGCCCGCGCCCCACGCCTCCAGGACGGCGCGCCGCGCGACCCGCCAGCGGCCGGCGGCGGACTGCTGCCGCCCGACCCACAGTGACGACGTCCGCACGGTGCAGCGCAGCTCGCCGGTGCTCATCACGTCGCCGCGGTCGCGGTAGCGGAACGCGAACAGTTCGGGGTCGCGGGCCGCTTCCCCGTCCGGTGCGCCGTCCCGGACGGGGAAGCGGTCCTCGGGGTCGGGCCAGCGGGCGGCGTGCGGGGACCCGTCGGCGCGGGCGGCGGCCAGCCGCGCGGCGACGTCGGCGAGGAAGTAGCCGCAGCGCTCCCCGACCGCGCCGAACGCGTCGCCGTCGCGGCGCAGCTCGAGGGTGACCTCGTAGGGGACGCCGCCGCGGTCGAAGGACGGCACCGGGACGACGGTGAGGGCGGAGCCGTCCAGGCAGCGCAGCGTCCTCACGCCCCCGGCCCCCTTCCGATCGCGGCGGTATCCCCGCACCTTAGGCGAGGTCACCACCATGATCACATCCACCGGAGCCCGTGATCGGGCAATGAAACCGCCCCGGCGGGTCGCGCCCGCGGCGGGGCCGGCCTCAGGGCTTGGGGCCGGCGGCGCGGGCGCGCTCGACGTGCTCGAGGGCGGCGCGCAGCTCGGTGAGCCACTCGTCGGTGTTGCGGCCGACGAGCCGGACGCACCAGGCGAGCGCGTCGCTGCGGCTGCGGGCGACGCCCGCCTCGACGAGGGTGTCCAGGACGCGGCGTTCGGGCTGCCGCAGCCGGGTCATGACGGGCACCGACAGGGTGGTGAACATCTCGCGCTCGCCGCCGCACTCGACGCCCCACGACACCTTGTGCCCGAACCGCCGCTCGGCCTCGCGGGCGATGGCGATGCGCTCGTCCCGGGTGTCGGCCCGGAACCGCTGGACGTGCCCGGCGACGAGCGCGGCGCGCTCGGCCCCGGACACGCCGGCGGCGGCCTCGGGTTCGGGGAGGCGGCCGACCACGCTGACCTCTTCGCGGTCGAGGACGACCTCGATCCTCCCCTCGAACCAGTCCTCCGGGAGCCGTCCGGAGAACCAGCCCCGGAGCTCCTCCGCCGCCGCTTCGTTCGTACTCATGTAATCAAAATTACAACGCAATCGGCGATGCCGCCAGGCACCCGGCCTCGATCTCCTCGCCGCCCTCTTCGGCGCGCTCTTCGGCGTACGCGGCGGCGACCGCGCGGACGAGAGCCGGGTTTCGGCCCCGAACACGATGACGGACGTTCACGGCTCGACGGGCGTCGCACCCCCGGACGTCCCGGCCCTCGCCGGCCGGGAGCCGGGGCGCCCGGGCGGGCCGCCCGCCGTGATCAGCCGATGCTGGCGGCGATCTGGTCCGCGACCTGCTTGGCGCGCTGCGGGTTCACCCGGACGGCGCCCTTCATGTTCTTCGTGTAGACGTTCTGCACCTGGACGACCGTGCCCCGCCGGGGCGCGGCGATCATCTTGCCGTCGCCGATGTACAGCGCGATGTGCGAGATGTAGCCGGGGGCGGTCGGGTCGTTCGCCCAGATGAGCATGTCGCCCGGCTCGGCCTTCTCGTAGGGGACGACCCAGCCGGCGCGGGCCTGGTCGGCGGCGACGCGCGGCAGCGTGATCCCCGCGCGGGCGAACGCGTACTGCATGAGCCCGGAGCAGTCGTAGCCGCCCTCGGCCTCGGACTCGCCGCCCCACACGTACGGCCAGCCGCGCCGGGTCGCGGCCGCCTCGATGACGGTCCGCACCTGCCCGGCCGTCATCACCTGGCCGTTGGACTCCGGCACCGACCCGGCGGACGGCGTCTCCAGCTCGGGGGTGACCGGGACGGCCTTGGCGCCCTTCGGCAGCCCCTTCTTCAGCTTCTTGATGAACGCCTTCGGCTCGGCCTCGGGGACGCTGATCAGCATCGCGTTGCCGGTGGGCACCCCGAGCCTCCGCGCGGCCTCGTGGGTGATGACCGCGTCGACGTCCGGGATGCCCATCGTCGCGTACGCGCCGACCCGCATCGTCTGCTGCACCTTCCGCCCGCCGACCGGCACCCGGCTGCCGAGCTTCACCCCGCCGTCGTTGCCCATCGTGAACGAGACCGCGACGTCGCCGCCCGCGATGTTGCGCCACAGGGCGTCCGACTTCGCCGTCGGCTCGGGCGTGTAGGTGCGGAACGTGGACGGGTTCACGCCGAGGATCCCGACGCGCTCGCCCGCCACCACGCCCTGCACGGCGTCGACGACCTCGACGCCCTGCACGCCCTTCGCCGCGCGCACCTTCCGCACGAGCGCCGGCGACAGCGTGCCCGGCGCCGCGACCAGGACGTGGGGTTCGAGGCGCTTGCCGAGCGGCGCGACGGCCTCCGGGGACACGTCGTCGAAGCTGCCCGCGGCGGCGACGTAGTCCGCGCGGGCGGGCGGCGCGGGCGCCGGCCCGGCGGCGGGCCCGCCCCGCACCAGCAGGACCGTGACGTTCGCGCCGAGGGTCGCCGCGACCGAAACGCCGATGATCGTCGGTAGCACCCGGCGGTTCGGCTTTCGCACTGGCACGCTCCTCGTCGGTCGGGCTCCCGGGGCTCGGATCGGCGCTGGGGCCGTGCCCGCACGGGGCGGGCGCCCGGCACGGACGCCCGCGGTCCAGATACCCGGCCCCGCGCCGGGCACCCTCGGCCGTCGTTCCCCATCGGGTACAGCCCCGATATTGCTACCAATAGGTAACACCAAGGCAGCGGGAGATCAACGCCACATTCCCACAAAGTGGACGATTACTTCAATTGGCCCCGCAACTCGCGCCGGAGGTCGTCCGTGGACGTCACGGGGAGGCGGCACACGAAGCCGCGGCAGACGTACGCGGCCGGTGCGCCGTCGACCGGGAGGCGGCCCTCCAGGAGCGGCACCCCGTCCTGCCCGGGCTCGCCCACGCTGACGACCGCGCCCGGCGCGACCGCCAGCAGCGCGGTGCGGTGCAGGGCGCGGGTGCGCGGGTCGTCCCGGCCGCCGACCACGGCGATCTCGACCGGTCCCGTGGCGAGCGCCTCGGCCACCGCGAGGCCCCAGCCCGCGAAGCGGGCGTGCTGCGCGGCCAGCGCCGCCGCCGGGGCCAGCGCCTGCTCCGCCGCCTGCCGGTGCCAGTCCGAGCCGGTCAGCGCGGCGAACGACAGCAGGGCCCCGGCCGCCGCGAACTGCCCGGACGGCGTCGCGTTGTCCGTCGGGTCCTGCGGGCGCCGGAACAGCCGTTCGGCGTCGTCCGCGGTGTCGAAGAAGCCGCCCTCCCCGTCGGAGAACCGCTCCAGCACGGTGTTCAGCAGCTCCCCCGCCAGCCGCATGTGGCCGGCGTCCCCGGTGACCGCGTGCAGGGCGAGGAGGCCCTCGGCGACGTCGGCGTAGTCCTCCAGGACGCCCGCGTTCGCGCCGGCCGCACCGTCGCGGGACGTCCGCGCGAGGCGTCCGTCCCGCTCGTGCACCTCGACGAGGAGGGCGGTGATCTCCTCGGCGGACCTGACCAGATCCGGCCGGTCGAACATCGCGCCGCACTCGGCGAGCGCCGCGACCGCGAGACCGTTCCACGCCGCGACGACCTTGTCGTCGCGCGCCGGGGGCACCCGCTGCGAGCGCGCCTCCAGCAGCGCCGTGCGGACGCGCCCGTACCGTTCGGGATCGTCGGGGTCCTCCAGGAGCTGCAGGACGGACGTGCCGTGCTCGAACGTGCCCGTGACCTCGAACAGGCCCTCGGCGTACGCGCCGTCGTCGTCCCCGAGGACCTCGCGGAGCTGCGCGGGCGTCCACACGTAGTACTTGCCCTCGACGCCCTCGCTGTCGGCGTCGAGCGCGGAGGCGAGGCCGCCCTCGGGCGTCCGCAGGTCGCGCAGCATCCAGTCGCACGTCTCCAGCGCGATCCGCCGCGCGAACGGCGAGCCCGTCAGCCGCCACCAGTGGCCGTACACCCGGGCCAGGAGGGCGTTGTCGTACAGCATCTTCTCGAAGTGCGGGACGACCCACGCCGCGTCCACCGAGTACCGGGCGAACCCGCCGCCGAGCTGGTCGTACAGGCCGCCGCGGGCCATCGCCTCGAGGGTGTGCCCGGCCATCGCGAGGGCCTGCGCGTCGCCCGTCCGGGCGTGGTGGCGCAGCAGGAACTCCAGCGCCATGGACGGCGGGAACTTCGGCGCGCCGCCGAACCCGCCGCGCGCCGCGTCGTAGGACGACGCGAGCACCTGCACGGCGTGCGAGAGCCGCTCGCCGTCCGGGGCCTCGCCGCCGCCGAGCCCGGGGCCGCGGGACGTCAGCGCGTCCACGACCTTCCGGCCCTGCCCGACGACCTCGTCGCGCTGCTCCGTCCACGCCTTGTGGACGGCCTGCAGCAGCGACCGGAACTGCGGGCGCGGGAAGTAGGTGCCGCAGTAGAACGGGTGGCCGTCCGGGGTCATGAACACCGTCATCGGCCAGCCGCCCTGACCGGTCATGGCCTGGGTGGCCTCCATGTAGACGGCGTCGACGTCGGGCCGTTCCTCGCGGTCCACCTTCACGTTGACGAACAGCTCGTTCATCAGCCGCGCCGTCTCTGCGTCCTCGAAGGACTGGTGGGCCATCACGTGGCACCAGTGGCAGGCGGCGTATCCGACGGAAAGGAGAATCGGCACGTCGCGCTCTCTGGCCTCGGCGAAGGCGCCGTCGGACCATTCCCACCAATCCACCGGATTGTCGGCGTGCTGCAGCAGGTACGGGCTGGTCGCGTCCTTGAGCCGGTTCATGCCCACGATCCTGCCCGATCCCGGCATCCCCTCACCCTTCGCCGAGGTCCGCCACGGCGGACTCGATCGCGCGGTGGAAGGTCGGGTAGGCGTAGATCATCTCCCGGAGGGCGGTGACCTTGGCCTCGGTGTGGACGGCGACGGCGAGGGCCCCGAGAATCTCCCCGCCGGACGGGCCCGCGGCGGTCGCGCCCACGAGAACGCCCCACTCGGTGCTCTCGACGAGCTTGATGAAGCCGTCGTTGCCCGACTTGTGGATGAACCCCCGCGACGAGTTCGACAGCTCGACCGTCCCGGTGCGGACCGGAAGGTTCTGGTCCCGCGCCTGCGCCTCCGTCAGCCCCACCGCCCCGATCTCCGGATCGGTGAACGTGACCCGCGGCACCGCCCGGTACGACGCCGGGGAGCCCTCCTCACCGAGGATGTCGCGGACCGCGATCGCCGCCTGGTACATCGACACGTGCGTGAACTGGCCCTTGCCGGTGATGTCGCCGATCGCCCACACCCCGTCGGCCGCCCGCATGTTGCCGTCCACCGGCACCGCGCGCGCGTCCTCGTCCAGCCCGACGTGCTCCAGGCCGAGCCCCCGCAGGTTCGGGCGCCGGCCGGTCGCGACGAGCAGCCGGTCCGCGGCGATGGCCTCGCCGTCCGCGTGCACGGTGAACTCGTGCCCGTCGTAGGCGACGCGGTCGCTCCGCAGGTCGGTGCGGACGCCGATGCCCTCGCGCTCGAACACCGTCCGGACGAGCTCGCTCGACTCGGGCTCCTCGCGGGGCAGCAGCCGGTCGTCGGCCTGCACCACCGTCACCCGTGTGCCGAACCGGGAGAACGCCTGCGCCATCTCCACCCCGACGACCCCGCCGCCGAGGACGATCATCGACGCGGGCGCCTCCGTGGCCTGCACCGCCTCCCGGTTCGTCCAGTACGGGGTGCCGTCGAGGCCCTCGATCGGCGGCGACGCGGGCGACGTCCCGGTGTTGAGCAGGATGCCGCGGCGGGCCCGGAACGTCCGCCCGTCGACCGTCACCTCCCGGGGCGCGGTGATCCGCCCGCGGCCCCGCACGAGCTCGACGCCCTTCCCGGTGAGCCGGTCTGCCGCGACGGTGTCGTCCCACGAGTCCGTCGCCTCGTCCCGGATCCGCGCCGCGACGGGCGTCCAGTCGGGCCGGACGGCCGAGTCCCCCGCCATGCCCGGGATCCGCTCGCCGTCCGCGAGCAGCCCCGCGGCCCGCACCATCATCTTCGTCGGGACGCACGCGTAGTACGGGCACTCGCCGCCGACCAGCCGCGACTCCACCGCCGCCACCGCCAGGCCCGCCTCGGCGAGCCGCCCCGCCGCGTCCTCGCCGCCCGGACCGAGCCCGATGACGACGACGTCCACTTCCTCGGTCATGATCGCAATCCTGCCCCGGATCCGGGCGCGTCACCCGTCAGGTCCTGCGGCGCGGAGGCATCGCGATCCGGTCGAGATCGTGAACCAGCGCGATCTCCCCGCCGAACACGGCCGCCGCCTCGTCCCGGAACCGGTGCTCCTCGTCGGCGGGGTACCGCTCGGAGAAGTGCGTGAGCACCAGGAGGCGCACCCCCGCGTCCGCCGCGACCTTCCCGGCCTGCGCCGCCGTCAGGTGCCCGTACTCGGCCGCGAGCCCGGCGTCCGCGTCGATGAACGTCGACTCGATCACGAGCATGTCGACCCCGTCGGCGAGTTCTCCGACGCCGTCGCACACCCGGGTGTCCATCACGAACGCGACCTTCTGCCCCGGGCGCCGCACGCTGCACTCCTCGAGCGTCACCGTGGACCCGTCCGCCCCGGTCACCCGCCCGTCCTCCTGCAGCCGCCGCACGTCCGGCCCGCGGACGCCCCGCGCGGCGAGCCGCTCGGGGAGCATCGTCACCCCGTCGGGTTCCGCCAGCCGGTAGCCGTACGCCTCGACGGGGTGCGAGAGCCGCCGCGCGACGAGCGTGAACGGCGCGTCCCCGGTGTCGAGCGTCATGCGGTCGCCCGACACCGGCCGTTCCCGGATGACGTCCGTGTCCCGGAAGACGGACGCGTGCCGCAGCCGCTCCCAGTAGCGCGCGCCGCTCGCGGGGAACGCCGCGCGCACCGGGTGCTCGACGCCGTCCCGCGCGATCCGCTGCACCATTCCGGGCACGCCGAGGCAGTGGTCCCCGTGGAAGTGCGTCACGCAGATCCACGTGACGTCGTGCGCAGACAGGCCCGCGCGCGCCATCTGCCGCTGCGTGCCCTCGCCGGGGTCGAACAGCAGGCCGTGCCCGTCCCAGCGCAGCAGGTAGCCGTTGTGGTTGCGGGCCTTCGTCGGCACCGCGCTGGCGGACCCCAGCACGGTCAGATCGCGAGCGGACATCCCTCCATGGTGCCGCCCGCCCCCGCCGGTAAGCATCCGGTTATCCTGGCCGCCCGTCCACAGCGCCGTCTACAGAGGGAGCCGTCACATGGCCGGTGGCAAGCGCGACAGGATCAAGATGACGCCGGACGAGGTCGCGTCGTACCTCGCGGGCAACTTCAAGGTGCAGGTCGCCACGCTCAACAAGGACGGCACGCCGCACCTGGTCACGATGTTCTACGCGCTCCTCGACGGCAAGATCGCCTTCACGACGTACAAGTCGTCGCAGAAGGTCGTGAACCTGCGCCGCAACCCGGCCATGACGTGCCTGGTCGAGGACGGCGTCGAGTACAACGAGCTGCGCGGCGCGCAGCTGAGCGGGCGCGGCCTCGTCATCGAGGACCGCGAGCCGCTCCTCGAGGTCGGCCGCGTCGTCGGCTCCCGCATGGCGGGCCTGCCCGTCCCGGCCATCGGCGAACCCATCGACCCCGCGATCGAAGCCGGCATCGAGCAGGCGATGGCCAAGCGCGTCCTCGTCGTGATGGACCCCGCCGAGGTGGTCAGCTGGGACCACCGCAAGGCGTGATCAACGGGGCGCCCCCGGAACCCCGGGGAGCCGGGAGCAGGTAGCGCGCAGCTCCGGTGACGGCCGCTGACGGCGGCTGACGGCGGCTGACGGCGGCTGACGGCGGCACCGTCACCATGACGGGGGTTCCAGGGGATCGCTCCCCTGGGCGAGGCGTCCGCCCTGGGCGCGCGCGGCGTGCTCGGCGGTCTCGTCGCCTCGCCGCCGGGCCGCCTCGGCCAGGTGGGCGTAGGCGTCGGCCTCCAGGTCGGGGGCGTCCAGGGCCCGCATGGCGTCGAGGGCCTGGCCGAAGAAGTTCACCGCCGCGACCGGGCGTCCGGCGTGCAGGTACGCCTCGCCGAGGCTGAGCAGCGCGCGGCCCCGGTGGTACTCGTCGGGGTCGGGGAGGGCGGCGAACTCCTCGGGCAGCGGGCCGAGGAGGTCGATCGCGCGGTCGAGGGACCCGGCGGCGGTCAGCGCGCGGCCCAGGTTGTGGCGGGCGAGCAGGACGGTCCGGTGGTCGCCGTCGCGTTCGGCCTCCCGCAGCGCCTCCTCGAGGGTCTCGACGGCCTCGGCGCGGCGTTCGCGTTCGAGGAGGGCGAGGCCGTGCTCCTCGAGACCGGTGTCGGGCGCGGACGTCAGGTAGTGGTCGAGGACGCGGCGGACCGCGGCGTCGCGCTCGCCGGGGTCGTCCTCGGCCTCCGCGTGCTCGGCGGCCCGGACCCGGACGGGGCCGGGCATCGTGTACCGGCCGCCGCCGGCGTCGACGACGAGCCCGCGGTCGGCGAGCGCCCGCAACCGGGCGAGCGTCTCGTCCTCGGGCCGGCCGGCCAGGACGGCCGCGGCCGGGAGCCCGATGCCGTCGGCGGGCTGCAGGGCGAGCAGCCGCAGCAGCCGGGCGGCCGCGGGATCAAGCTCCCGGTAGGAGTCCTCGAAGTTCGCGCGCACGTCGAGGGTCCTCCCCGGACCCGCCGCACTCCAACCCGTCCGTTACTCGGCGGCCTTCGCGGCTTCGCGGCGTTCCCACGCCTCCTGCTTCAGGTCGGCCTCGCGGGGCGCGTTGATGTTGCGCAGCCGCTTGTTCATCGACCGGATGAGGAAGAACAGCGCGACGAAGAACGCGATGAAGAACGCGAAGCCGAGCACGCCCGGGGAGACCGTGGTGTCGTTCAGGGGATAGTCATCGGCGAGGACTGGAGGAAGCACTACAGACACACCTTCTCCCGGATACCGGCGAACAGGTCGTCCTCCGGCAGCTCGGTGTCGACCAGGGACCTGGCCAAATGGTAGTCCTCGGTCGGCCATGCCTCGCGCTGGACGTCCAGCGGGACGACGAACCAGAACCCGTTCGGGTCGATCTGGGTGGCGTGGGCGAGCAGCGCCTTGTCGCGGGTCTCGAAGTGGTCGGCGCAGGGCACACGGGTCGTGACGTCCCACAGTTGCGGGCGCTCGTCGAAGCGCTCCAACCAGTCGTGGTAGGGGGATTCGAGCCCGGCGTCGAGCATGGCCGTGTGCAGGGCGAGGATCCGCTCCTTGTTGAACGTCATGTGGTAGTAGAGCTTGAGCGGCTGCCACGGCTCGCCCTCGTCCGGGTACCGGTCGGGGTCGCCGGCCGCGTCGAACGCCTCCGCCGAGATCTCGTGGGTCTTGACGTGGTCGGGGTGCGGGTAGCCGCCCTTCTCGTCATAGGTCAAGATCACGTGCGGCCGGAACTCCCGGACGGCCCGGACGAGCGGCGCGGCGGCCGTCTCCAGCGGTTCGAGCGCGAAGCAGCCCTCCGGCAGGGGCGGCGGCGGGTCGCCCTCGGGGAAGCCGGAGTCGACGAAGCCGAGCCAGCGCTGCCCCACGCCGAGGATCTCGCGGGCCCGCGCCATCTCCTCGTTGCGGACCCGGCCGATGTCGGCCTTGACCTCCGGCCGGTCCATCGCGGGGTTCAGGATGTCGCCGCGCTCCCCGCCGGTGCAGGTGACCACCAGCACCTCGACGCCCTCGGAGACGTAGCGCGCCATCGTCGCCGCGCCCTTGCTGGACTCGTCGTCCGGGTGGGCGTGCACCGCCATCAGCCGCAGCGGCCCGTTCCCGCCGGACGGGCGGTCGAGCGTCGTACCGTCGATGACCTCGGACACCTGGGGATCTCCCTCTCAGCGAACACGGCGGGCCGTGAAAGCGGCCCCCGGTTCGGAGCACGCGCCACGACAGACGAGAATTGTCCCTGACAACGTCGCATCCCGCACGGAGATTCCCCGCCATGGCAACGAGCGTGTCCGAAGGCGCAGCGCCTCCCGGCGAACCGGCCGACCGGACGAGAACCGTCCGCGGGCGGATCGGCCTCGTGGTGATCGGCGTCCTGGTGGCGCTCGCGGCGGGCGGCTTCGGGATCATCGCGGGGTTCGCCGGTTCGTCCACCCCCGGGATCGCGTCGCAGACGGTCGCCTACGACATCACGCCGACCACCGTGAAGATCAGTTATTCGGTGGCGAAGCCGGAGGGCGACCCGGTGCGGTGCACGCTGGACGCGTTCGACACCGACTTCAACATTCTCGCGGAGAAGACGATCGTGGTGCCCGCCGGAAAGTCGGGCGCCACGGGGACCGAGACGTTGCGGACTCCGCGGGAGGCGACCGGCGCGCGCATTCACGAGTGCGCGAAGACGACCGGATGAGCGCGGGCCGGGCGACGTCCGCGGAAGCGGGCGGGCCCGGCGCGCGTTGAAGGCCGGTGACCGGCCGGCGCATGGACGCGTCCGGCCGGTGCGCGGGACCGCGGCGGCGAAACGCGCCGGCGCGCCCGTGCGGAAAAACCGCGGCCGATGCCGAACCGTGATTGGCCGATTGCCGACGACGAGTTCAGGGAACCTTTACCCGCACACACCGGATAGGCTAGAGGTTTCACCCGGCCGCACTTCATGTCGATGACGCTCTCCCACCGGTGGGCGAGCGAGGATCGAACCATGTGATGAGGAGTACCCGTGACCGAGACCCGCGCTGACAAGGACGTCACCTGGCTGACCCAGGAGGCGTACGACCGGCTCAAGGCGGAGCTGGACCACCTGTCGGGCCCGGGCCGCATCGAGATCGCTCAGAAGATCGAGGCGGCGCGGGAAGAAGGGGACCTGCGCGAGAACGGCGGCTACCACGCGGCCAAGGAGGAGCAGGGCAAGATCGAGGGCCGGATCCTCCAGCTCCAGGGCATCCTGGAGAACGCCCGCGTCGGCGAGGCGCCGCGCACCGAGGGCCTGGTCGGCCCCGGCATGACCGTCACGGTCACGTTCGAGGGCGACGACGAGGAGGTCACCTTCCTGCTCGCGTCCCGCGAGGAGGTCGGCGCCCCCATAGACGTGTACTCCCCCAACTCGCCGCTCGGCTCGGCGATCAACGGCAAGAAGGTCGGCGAGAAGGCCACCTACACGCTGCCGAACGGCCGCAGCATGACCGTCGAGATCCTCGACGCCACCCCGTACGGCGCCGCCTGAGCCGCGAAGGCGCACCGCCGGGAGAACGCGGTCCGGCCCGTCGTCCCCGTTCCGGGGGCGGCGGGCCGCTCGCGTTCCCGGCCCCGCCGTCAGCGGGGCGGCCGGTGCCGCGGCCGCCCGCCGTCCCCTCCCCCGCCCGGGCGGCCGGAGGCGGCGCGGACCAGGGGGAGGGTCCGGTACGGCACCTGGGTGACGAGCGAGATGACGGACGAGGCTCGCTCGACGCCCGCGACCTCCACGATCGCGTCGATGACGCGCTGCAGGTCGGTGTTGCTGCGCGCGACGACGCGGCACAGCATGTCGCCGGGACCGGTGATGGTGTGGGCCTCGATCACCTCGGGCACCTGGGCGAGGCGCGCGGCGACCGGGTCGTGGCCGCCGCCCTGCCGGAGCTGGAGGGTGACGAACGCCGTGACGCCGTACCCGAGGGCGGCGGCGTCGATCTCCGGGCCGAAGCCGGCGATGACGCCGTCGCGGACCAGCCGGTCGAGCCGGGCCTGGACGGTCCCGCGCGCGACTCCGAGGCGGCGGGACGCCTCGAGCACCCCGATCCGCGGCTCGGCGGTGAACAGCTCGATCACCCGGCCGTCCAGGTCGTCGATCGGCACGGCGTCCTCCCCGGGGTCGCTGTGGTCATGGTCACATTGCACAGATGGTCCGGCACCGTCGCCGCATCACTCTACAGATTGTCCAGTGATCTGCGGCTCTCTTGCGCACCTTGTAGGCGCCTGTCGACATTAGGTGGCATGGATGAGTTTCCGGTCAAGGGCATGGACGCAGTCGTCTTCGCCGTCGGCAACGCCAAGCAGACGGCGCACTTCTACTCGACCGCCTTCGGGATGCGCCGCGTGGCCTACCGGGGCCCGGAGAACGGCAGCCCGGACGAGGCGGTGCACGTGCTGGAGTCGGGCGGCGCCCGGTTCGTCTTCCGGGGGCCGGTGAAGGCCGGCACCGAGATCGGCCGGCACGTCGCCGAGCACGGCGACGGGGTGGTCGACCTGGCGATCGAGGTTCCCGACGTCGAGGCGGCGTACCGGCACGCGCTCGCGAAGGGCGCGACCGGGATCGAGGAACCGCACGTCCTGGAGGACGAGCACGGCAAGGTGACGATCGCGGCGATCGGCACCTACGGCGAGACGCGGCACTCGCTGGTCGACCGGTCGAACTACACCGGCCCCTACCTGCCGGGCTTCGCCGCCGCCGACCCGATCGTCGCGCCGCCGGAGAAGCGGTACTTCCAGGCGATCGACCACTGCGTCGGCAACGTCGAGCGCATGGACGAGTGGGCCGAGTTCTACCACCGGGTCATGGGCTTCACCGACATGGCGGAGTTCGTCGGCGACGACATCGCCACCGAGTACTCGGCACTGATGTCGAAGGTCGTCGCGGACGGCACCCGCAAGGTGAAGTTCCCGCTGAACGAGCCCGCGGAGAGCAAGAAGAAGTCGCAGATCGACGAATACCTGGAGTTCTACGGCGGGCCGGGCGTGCAGCACATCGCGCTCGCCACGAACGACATCCTGGCCGCCGTCGACCAGATGAGCGCGGCGGGCGTCGAGTTCCTCAACACCCCCGACTCCTACTACGAGGACCCGGAACTGCGGGAGCGGATCGGGGAGGTACGCGTCCCGGTCGAGGAACTGCAGAAGCGGCGCATCCTGGTCGACCGCGACGAGGACGGCTACCTGCTGCAGATCTTCACGAAGCCGGTGCAGGACCGCCCGACGGTGTTCTTCGAGCTGATCGAGCGGCACGGCTCCCTCGGGTTCGGCAAGGGCAACTTCAAGGCGCTGTTCGAGGCGATCGAGCGCGAGCAGGAGCGCCGCGGCAACCTCTGACGGGCACCGGCCCCGGACGCGTCCCACCGCCTCCGGGGCCGACGCGCCCCGCCGCGTCCGGCCCCGGACGGCCGGTGACGCGGCGGGTGCCCCGGCGCCCGGAAAGGGGCACACTGTGTGCCTATGAGCGAACCGCCGCAGAACACCGGGCCCGGCGACGACGACCGGACGGGCCCGGACGCCCCCGGCCCCGACCTCTCGAAGAACCCCGAAGCCCCCGCGGCGCCCTCTCCCGAGGCCCCGGCGGGCGGGCAGGCCCCGGCCGACGACCGTCCACCGCCCTACCAGGGGGTCTACGGCGCCGCCCCGGGGCAGCAGGGCTTTCCCGCCCACGGGCAGCCGCCGCCGCATCCCGGGCAGCCGGGGGCGGCGCCGAACCCGGGGCAGCCCTACGGCGTCCCGCCGCAGGGGCAGCCCGCCTACGGGCCGCCCGGATACGGTCCGCCGCCCGGGTACGGGGCGCCCGAGGACATGCTGGCCGGGCGCTGGGCCCGGCTCGGCGCGGCCATCCTCGACAGCCTCATCCTCGGCGTCCTGATGGTCCCGATCATGCTGGCGGCCATCCGCTGGGACCGGTTCACCGAGACCGTCGAATCCGGCGAGCCGATCACGGACCCGATGGAGCTCTACAACATCCCGGTCCTGCTCACCGGATACGTGATCGTCTTCGTCGTCGGCTTCGCCTACTACACGATCACGCAGGCGAAGTGGGGGCAGACGCTCGGCAAGCGGGCCTGCGGCATCCGGCTGGTCACCGCCGCCGACCGGTCCGCGGTCGGCTGGGGACAGGTCGCGGGACGCCAGGCGTTCGTGTACGGGATCTCCATCGTCACGGTCGTCCTGAACTTCACGATGCCCGCCGCCGCTTTCCCCGTCAGCATCCTCGCCATGCTGGACAACGGGTGGATCCTGTGGGACCGGCAGCGGCAGGCGCTCCACGACAAGGTCGCCGGGACGATCGTCGTGAAGGTGACGCCGTGGACGCCCGACCCGTACGCGAAGTCATGACGCCCGGTCCGGCCGGACAACCTTTGCTCAGCGGCCGGTAAACAATCCGGCGCCCCGGGCCCGGCCACGTTTGGAGGGGGGCGCCTCGGCCCAGGTCAACGTCATGACGCATCGGCCGAACGACCCCGGCTCCGGGGGAGAACCGGAGGACTGGCCGCCGCCCGAGCAGCGGCCGCAGGGGCAGGGGCACGGACAGCCCCCGCCCGAGCAGCCCGGCGAGCCCCGCCCCGGGCAGCCCGGTTACGGGGAACCGGGCCGCGGGCAACCGGGCTCCGGGCAACCGGGGTACGGACAGCCCGGGTACGGCGGCCCCGGCTACGGCCAGGAACCGTACGGCCAACCCGGCTACGGCCAACCCGGCTACGGGGAGCAGGGGTACGGCGAGCAGCCTCCGCCGTACCCGGGGGCCTACGGCGGCGGGCAGTACGGCGGCGAGCAGTACGGCGGGCTTCCCGGATACGGCGGCGGGCCCGACGAGTACATCGACCCGTCGGCGGGGCTGGCGAGCCGGTGGGCGCGGCTCGCGGCGGGCATCGTGGACCTCCTCGTCCTGTCGATCGTCTCCGGCCTGATCTCGCTGCCGTTCGTCAACTGGGAGAGCGTCGTCGATCCCGATCCCGGCGAGTACGCCTACAACGGCGCCCAGGCGTGGACGAACATGATCGCCATCATCGTGGGATTCCTCTACTTCTGGCTCATGCACGCCAAGTGGGGGCAGACGCTCGGGAAGATGCTGCTGCGGATCCGGGTCGTGCGGGAGGAGGACGGCGGGCCGGTCGCGAGGAGCCAGGCGGCGGCGCGGGCGGCGTTCTACAGCGTGCTCGGCGGGATCTGCGGGTGCATCGGGTTCATCGACGTCCTGTGGATCCTGTGGGACCGGCGCAAGCAGGCGCTCCACGACAAGATCGCCCGGACGGTCGTCGTCAAGGCCGGCACGCACGCGCCGAACCCCTACGAGACGCGCTGAGGGGCGATCCCGGGCGTATCCGAGTTGCCGGGCGCGTCCCGTCCGGGCAGGCTGGACGGCGTGAACATGGCCGGACACGACCGCAGCCTCCGCCGCCCGGGCGCGCGCGCCGCACTCCGGGGCGTCGCGGGGGCGGCCGTCCTCGCCGCCGCCGGGACGCTGACCGCGTGCCAGCTCCCGGGCGGGGACGATCCGCAGGAGGCGCCGGGCGCCGCCGTGACCGGCCCCGCGGGGCCCACGACCGCCGGGGACCCGTACGTCCCGGGCGACGGGAACGGCGGGTACGACGTCCGGCATTACGGGCTGAAGCTGACGATCATGCCGGACGCCGCCGAGCAGCTCTCCGGGACCGCGACGATCACCGCCGAGGCCACCGCGCGGCTCGCCCGGTTCAACCTCGACCTCACCGGCCTGAAGGTCGCGGAGGTCACGGTGAACGGCGAGCGCGCGCGGACCCAGCGGGCCCAGGGCGAGCTGGAGGTCACGCCGGCCGAGCCGCTGCAGAAGGGCGCGGAGTTCACCACGGTCGTCGCGTACTCGGGGACGCCGGAACCGGTGAACGACCCGGTCCTCGGCACGTACGGGTGGATCCGGACGCCCGACGGCGTGTTCGTCGCGTGCCAGCCGAGCGGCGCGCAGACCTGGTTTCCGAGCAACGACCACCCGTCCGACAAGGCCCTGTTCGACTTCGAGATCACCGTGCCGGCGGGCCTGACGGCGGTCGCCAACGGCGTCCCCGAGTCGCTGCCCGGCGGCGGGTCGCCCGGCGGGACGCCCGGGGCGCCGCGACCGGGCCCCGGAACGCCCGGCGAGCCCGGAACGCCCGGCGGCGAGCCCGGGACGCCCGGCGGCGGGCCCGGGCCGGCGGTCAGCCCGATCGGCGCCCGCGCCACCACGACGTCGAAGTGGCACGTCCAGAACCCGATGGCGACCTATCTGGCGACGGTGACGGTCGGCAGGTTCGCGTTCCGGAACGGCGAGACCCCCTCGGGCGTCCCGGTGATCTCCGCCGCCGACCCGTCCACGCCGACGAGCCTGGACGCCTTCCACCGGACGAACACGCAGGTCACCGAGGAGTTCTCGAAGCTGTTCGGGCCGTACCCGTTCGCGTCGTCGGGCGGGATCGTCGACAACGCGGACGTCGGGTTCGCGCTGGAGACCCAGACGCGGCCCGTGTACGGGGCGTACGGTGTCACGCCGACGCTAATCGCGCACGAGCTGGCGCACCAGTGGTTCGGCGACAGCGTCAGCGTCACGCGGTGGAAGGACATCTGGCTGAACGAGGGCTTCGCCACCTACGCGGAGTGGATCTGGGGCGAACGGTCCGGCGGCCCGGCGCCGGGGGACCATTTCGACCGGCTGTACGAGACCGGCGGGGGCGAACTGTGGGACGTCCCGCCGGGCGACCCCGGCCGCAAGGACATGTTCCACCGGTCCGTGTACGACCGGGGCGCGATGACGCTGCACGCGCTGCGCACCGAGGTCGGCGACGCCGCGTTCTTCGAGATCCTCAAGACGTGGACGCGGGAGAAGAAGAACGCGAACGCCACGACGCCGCAGTTCGTCGCGACGGCGGAGCGGGTCTCCGGGAAGCGGCTCGACTCGCTGTTCCAGGCGTGGCTCTACGAGCGCGGCCGTCCGCCGCGCTGACCCCCGGCACCGCCGCTTCGCAGGTCCTCCACCGGCCCTTTCGCCGGCCCTTTCGCGGGCCGTTCACCGGCCCGGCCCTGGCCTTTCCCGGCCGCGATGATCGCAAGTTGAGATCGTCCCGCGCTTGATCCGGTGCCCTGACGAGGAAATTCTTGATCGCGACAGTGGCGTCGAAGGAAGGCGAAGTCCATGAACAGAGCGCGCAGAGCCGTGACGGCCGTGACGCTGGGCGCCGCGGCGGCGGTCCTCATGACGGCGGTGCCCGCGGGCGCCGACGCCCGGTTCGCGCCCGGCGCGCCCGGGGCGGGCGACCCGTACTTCCCCGACATGGGCAACGGCGGTTACGACGTCCGGCACTACGACGTGCGGCTGGAGTACGACCCGAAGACGAAGGGGATCGAGGCGGTCACCCGGATCCGCGCGAAGGCCGCGCAGAACCTGTCCCGGTTCAACCTCGACTTCCTCGGCCCGCTGAAGATCTCCTCGGTGAAGGTGGACGGACGGGACGCCTCGTTCGACCGGACGGGCGCGCAGGAGCTCGAGATCACCCCGGACCGGGGCCTGCGGCGCAACCGGAGCTTCACGGTGACGATCGCGTACGCGGGCGTCCCGCAGCCGATCGACGACCCGGCGCTCGGCACGTCCGGCTGGATCCCCACGGCGGACGGCGCGGTCATGGTGAACCAGCCGTTCGGCGCCGCGACGGTCTACCCGGTGAACGACCACCCGACCGACAAGGCGTCCTACACGTTCACGCTGACCGCGCCGAAGGACCTGACGACGCTGTCGAACGGGGACCTGCGCGGCACCTGGACCCGCCACGGGAAGACGACGACCCGCTGGGACATGCGGTCGCCGATGGCGAGCGAGCTGACGATGATCGCGATCGGGAAGTACGACGTGCTGAAGGGCCGCACGGACGCGGGCGTCCCGAACCTGACGGCGACGGACCGGCGGCAGGGCGTCTCGCCGGAGAACGCGAAGAAGTTCCACGAGCTGACCGGCGACGTCCTCGACTTCCAGTCGACGATGTACGGGCGGTACCCGTTCGGCTCGACCGGCGGGATCGTCGTCAAGGGCGGCTTCGGGTACGCGCTGGAGACGCAGGGACGGCCGGTGTACGACCTCGGGCACCGGCCGGGCGCGATCCCGAGCGCGGGGCTCGTCGCGCACGAGCAGGCCCACCAGTGGTTCGGCGACTCGGTGACGCCGGAGCGCTGGGCCGACATCTGGATGAACGAGGGCCTCGCGACGTACTCCGAGTGGCTGTACGCGGAGGAGTTCGGGAACACGCCCGTCCAGAAGTCGTTCGACGAGGTGTACGCGACGCCCGCGGACGACGACCTGTGGAAGCCGGTCGTGTCCGACCCGGGCCGCGACAACATCTTCCACGGCGCCGTGTACGACCGGGGCGCGATGGCCGTCCACATGCTGCGCGAGGCGATCGGCGACCGGGACTTCTTCCGGTTCCTGAAGGCGTGGCCGTCCGCGTACGAGGGCCGCAACGCGTCCACCGAGGACTTCGTGCGGTTCGCCGAGCGGGTCTCGCACGAGAACCTCGACGCGTGGGCGAAGACGTGGCTGTACTCGCCGGGCAAGCCGGAGCTGTAGACCGGCGCCCGCGGGTCAGCTCAGGGTGATGGTGTAGCCCTTCTCGCGGAGGTGGCCGATCACGTCCTCGGAGTGGTCGGCGCCGCGCGTCTCCAGGTGCATGAGGACTTCGGCCTCCTCCACGTGGAGACGCGCGGCCATCCGCTCGTGCATCACGTCCAGGACGTTGACGCCCAGCTCCGCCAGCTCGCCGAGCAGCGTCACCAGGGCGCCGGGACGGTCCTTGAGGCGGCACCGCACGACCAGGTAGCGGCCCGCGCCGGCGAGGCCGTGCCGCAGCACCTTCGACAGCAGCAGCGGGTCGATGTTGCCGCCCGACAGCAGCACCACCACCGGCGTCCGGACGGCGTAGGAGTGTTCGAGCAGCGCCGCGACGCCCGCCGCGCCCGCCGGTTCGACGACCTGCTTCGCCCGCTCCAGGCACAGCAGCAGCGCCTGCGAGATCGACTCCTCCGACACGGTCACGACCGCGTCGACCAGCTCGGTGAACAGCTCGTAGGTGAGGTCGCCGGGACGGCCCACGGCGATGCCGTCCGCCATCGTCGCCTGCGTCTCGATGCGGGTGGGGCGCCCGGCGGCCAGCGACGGCGGGAACGCCGCCGCCCGCTTCGCCTGCGCGCCCACCACCTTGACGTCCTTCTCCACGGCCTTGATCGCGGTGGCGACCCCCGCCATCAGCCCGCCGCCGCCGACCGGCCCGACGACCGTGCGGACGTCCGGGCACTGCTCCAGGATCTCCAGGCCGATCGTGCCCTGACCGGCGACGACGTCCTGGTGGTCGAACGGGTGGATCAGGACCGCGCCGTGCTCCTTCGCGTACGTGTCGGCCGCGACGAGGCAGTCGTCCACGGTCGGGCCCGGGAAGACCACCTCGGCGCCGTAGCCGCGGGTCGCGGCGACCTTCGGCAGCGGGGCGCCCTCCGGCATGAACACGGTCGCCCGGCAGCCGAGGATCGACGCCGCCAGCGCCACGCCCTGCGCGTGGTTGCCCGCGCTGGCCGCGACGACGCCGCGCGCCCGCTCGGCGTCGCTCAGCCGCGCGATCCGCACGAACGCGCCGCGGATCTTGAACGAGCCGGTGCGCTGCACGTTCTCGCACTTCAGCAGCACCGGGCCGCCGATCGCCTCGGACAGCGCCCGGGACCGGATCAGCGGCGTCGGGGCGATCACGTCGGCGAGCTGATCCCGGGCGGCACGGACGTCGTCGAGGGTCACGGGAGCCATGGGCCGATCTTCCCACGGCCCGGTAACGGCTCAGTCCGCGTTCCAGTAACGGCCGGGGGCGAAGATCAGCGCGGCGGCGCCGATGAGGCCCGCGGGCTGCCCGAGCGCCGCCGGGACGATCTCCAGCCGGCGCGCGAACTCCATCCGGGCGTGCGCGTCGAACGCGTCCCGCAGCGGGTCGAACAGCGGCGGCCCGGTCTGCGACACGCCGCCGCCGATCGCCACGACCTCGAGGTCGCACAGGTGCGTCGCGGACGCGATCGCGATGCCGAGGGCCCGGCCGGCCCGCCGCATCGCCGCGACCGCGACCGGCTCGCCGTCCCGGGCGTCCGCGGCCAGCTCGACCCCGGTGCCGCTCGGCTCCCCCGGCCGCCAGCCCTGCTCGCGCGCCCACGCCACCAGGCCCGGCCCCCGCGCGACCGCCTCCAGGCACCCGCGCCCGCCGCAGCCGCACGGCGGGCCGTCCGGCTCGACGATCACGTGCCCGATGTGCCCCGCGTTGCCGCTGGCGCCGTCCACGAGCCGCCCGCCGAGGACCAGCCCGCCGCCGACGCCCGTGGACACGACCATGCCCAGCACGTTCGCGCGGCCGCGCCCCGCGCCCAGCCAGTGCTCCCCGGCCGCCACGCAGATCGCGTCGTTGTGCACCCGGACGGGCAGGCCCGGGTGCCGCTCGCGGAGCCGTTGGCGCAGCGGGAACCCCCGCCACGCGGGGATGTTCAGCGGCGACACCTCCGCGGCGGGCCACGTCATCGGCCCGCCGCACCCCACCCCGACGCCCGCGAGGCCGGGCGCGCCGCCCTCCGCGACGACCTTGCCGAGGAGCGCGTCGAGCGCCCGCCACAGGTCCTCGGCGTCGCGGCCGGGCTCGTTCGGCGTCGGGACCCGGTCGTAGGCGGTGATGCGGCCGCTCTCCTCGACGAGCGCCGCGGCCAGCTTCGTCCCGCCGATGTCGATCGCGAGCACCGGACGGTCCGCGGAGTCGGTCACGCGCGGTCCTCCGCCCGGCCGAACGCCAGGATCGACGCCGTGAACCCGTGCACGTGGTTGCGTCCCGACACCGGCCCGATCTCCCCGGCCGCGAAGAACCCGCCGACGCCCGCCGGCCCGAACGCGCGGTCGAGCACCTTCGCGTCGTGGTCGGAGTCGGCGAACATCGCCTTCCCGCGGCCGTTGCAGGAGAACAGCAGCGCGCCCTCGACCGGCGCCATGTCGAACCGTTCCAGCAGCGCCGCGAGGTCCTCCTCCGCGGCGCCCGCGTCCCGCACCTGGAACCGGACCGTGCGGCCCACGTCGACGACGTCCCCGATGGCGATCGCGCCGTTCTCCGTGTCGGCCCCGACGACCCCGCGCACGAGGAAGTCCCCGTGCTCGTGCTCGTCGGCGTACTCGTCCATCGCGACGCCGATGAGCAGCCCGCGGCCCGCCATCTCCTGCTCGTCCTCGGGCAGCCCGACGACGATCTCCTCGAGCTTCTCCAGCGCCGGGGTGCCCGCCAGCTCGTAGAGGACGTTCTCCTCGGCGCGGGTCACGACCATGTCGGGCCCGATCGGCCGCGCCCCCTGGCTGACCAGCGTCGCCGCCGTCACCGACCCGCCGATCACCACGCCGACGGCCCCGTCGGAGTGGACCTCGCCGTCGACGAACAGCCGCACCGTCCCCGGCCCGGTGCCCTCCGCGAGCCCGCCGACCAGCGGCAGCCCCGGCAGGGCGTCGTCCGAACGCTCGACGAACGCGTCGACGGGGAAGCTGTACGGATCGGTGAGCAGCACGCCCACCACGTCGTCGTCCTGCCCCTCGGGCATCCCGACGACGATCAGCCGGTCGTCCGACCGCAGCGTCTCGAGGCGGAACGGGTCGATCCGCGCGCCGGGCAGCACCGCCGCCCACGCGCTCACCGCCCCCGTCTCCTCCACGCCGCGCCCGGCGCCGATCACGCCGGCGCCGCTGCACCCGATCATCACCGCGGGCCCCGCGGCCAGCGCCGCACCGTGCGCCGCCGCCTCGATCTCGTCCGGGTCGTCCCCGCTGATGAACACGCAGACCAGATCCGGCGCCGCGCTCAGCGGCGCGAGCGCCTCCTCCACCGCCGCCACGGCGGCACTGGACAGATCCGGGCCGACCGCCAGCCCATCACCGAATCGAGCCATAGCGCCGCCTCCTCGTGTTTCGGGCTCGGTTCACCCTCCCAGTCTCCCCCCGAACCGCTGTGTTAGCCCAGTGGGCGACCTTCTGGAACCCCCGCCGCGGTGGCGGCGTCCTCGCGGCCCGGCGCAAGGCGGCATGTTCCGCGCGGCATGTTCCGCGCGGTCATCGTACGCACCCTCCGGTCGCCGCCCCCGTCCCCGGTCCTTCGCGCCGCCGGCCCGCGAGCCCGCGGAAAAGTCGGGGGGTCGCACTCTCGATTAATCACGTAGTGTCGATCTCGTGCGTGCATCCACACCCCGCGAGACCACGGTGGGCGAGCTGCGCAACGGCGGTCACGTCCAGCGTTCGGTGAAGACCGAGATCCGGCACAACCTGCTCGACCGGCTGAGATCGGGCGAGCCGCGGTTCCCCGGGATCCTCGGGTTCGACGAGACCGTCCTCCCCCATCTGGAACGGGCGCTGCTCGCCGGGCACGACCTGGTGCTGCTGGGCGAGCGCGGGCAGGGCAAGACGCGGCTGATCCGCACCCTGGCCGGGCTGCTGGACGAGTGGACGCCGGTCGTCGCCGGCTGCGAGATCAACGACCATCCGTACGCGCCGGTGTGCGTGCGCTGCCGCAGGCTCGCCGAGGAGCTCGGCGACGGGCTGCCGGTGGCGTGGAAGCACCGGGACGAGCGGTACGGGGAGAAGCTCGCGACGCCCGACACGAGCGTCGGCGACCTCATCGGCGACGTCGACCCGATCAAGGTCGCCGAGGGGCGGACGCTCGGCGACCCCGAGACCGTGCACTTCGGTCTCGTCCCCCGGACGAACCGGGGCGTCTTCTCCATCAACGAGCTGCCCGACCTCGCCGAGCGGATCCAGGTCGCGCTGCTCAACGTGCTCGAGGAACGCGACGTCCAGATCCGCGGCTACGCGCTGCGGCTGCCGCTGGACGTGCTGCTGGTCGCGAGCGCCAACCCGGAGGACTACACCAACCGCGGCCGGATCATCACGCCGCTGAAGGACCGGTTCGGCGCGGAGATCCGCACCCACTACCCGCTGGAGCTGGACGCCGAGCTGCAGCTCATCCGGCAGGAGTCCGACTTCGCCGACCTCGGCGGGGTGCCCGCCGAGGTGCCCGACCACCTGGTCGAGGTGATCGGGCGGTTCACCCGGCTGGTGCGCGAGTCGACGGCGGTGGACGCGCGGTCCGGCGTGTCGGCGCGGTTCGCGCTGGCGGGCGCCGAGACGGTCGCGGCGGGCGCGGTGCGGCGCGCGGCGCTGACCGGCGAGGAACGCGCGGTCGCGCGGGTGTGCGACCTGCCCGCGGTGGTGCCCGCGCTGCTGGGCAAGGTGGAGTTCGAGGTCAGCGAGGAGGGCCGCGAGCAGGAGGTGCTGGAGCATCTGCTGCGGCGGGCCGTCGCGGAGACCTACCGGCGGACGCTCGGCGCCGCCGATCTGAGCGGGCTGCTCGACAAGTTCGACGCGGGCGACAGCGTGGAGACGGGCGAGCTGGTGCCGGCGTCGGAGCTGCTGCGCCGCGTCGGGCAGGTCCCCGGCCTCGCGCGGATGATGGAGCGGCTGGGCATGTCCGGGGAGTCTCCCGGGCAGGCGGCGGCCGCGCTGGAGTTCGCCCTGGAGGGGCTGTTCCTCACCCGGCGGCTGTCGAAGGACGCCGCCGACGGGACGTCCACCTACCGAACCTGACGCACCTACCGCACCTGAGGGCCACCGATTGGGGGCGCGACTGTGAGCCGATACCGGTACGGCGCGTACGAGGACGGGCCCGACCCGCTGGCCCCGCCCTACGACGTCCGCGGCGCCCTCGACGCGGTGGGCGACGCGGTCCTGGACGGGACGCGGCCGGGCGACGCGCTGCGCGACCTGCTGCGCCGCGGGCTGCCGGGCCGGGACGGGCGCGGGCTGGACGACCTGCTGCGCGACGTGCGGGAGCGGCGCCGCGCGCTGCGCGACCGGGGCCGGCTGGACGGCACCCTGGAGCAGGCGCGGGCGCTCCTCGACACCGCGATCGGGCAGGAGCGCGCCGAGCTGTTCCCCGACCCGGGCGACGACGCGCGGCTGCGCGAGGCCGAACTGGACGCGCTGCCGGACGACACGTCGCAGGCGGTGCGGCGGCTGTCGAACTACGAGTGGAGGTCGGACGCGGCGCGGGCGACGTTCGAGAAGCTGAAGGACCTGCTGCGCAGCGAGGTGCTCGACGCGCAGTTCCAGGGCATGAAGCAGGCCCTGCGGAGCCGGGACCCGGCGCAGATGCAGCGCGTCAAGGACATGATGTCCGCGCTGAACGGGATGCTCGAGAAGGACGCCCGGGGCGAGCACACCCAGGAGGACTTCGACCGTTTCATGGACGAGTACGGGGAGTTCTTCCCCGACCGTCCGGAGAACCTCGAGGAGCTCGTGGACGCGCTCGCGCGGCGCGCCGCCGCGATGGACCGGCTGCTGGCGTCGCTCAGCCCCGAGCAGCGCGCGGAACTGGCGGGGCTGATGGACGAGGCCATGAAGGACGCGGGCCTCGCGATGGAGATGACGCGGCTGGGCGACGCGCTGCGCACCCGCCGTCCCGACCTCGGGTGGGGCGGCGCCGAGCAGATGACCGGCGACGATCCGCTCGGCATGGGCGACGCGACGTCCGCGCTGGCGGAACTGGCCGACCTCGCGGAACTGGAGGCCGCGCTGGGGCAGGACTACCCGGGCGCGCGGCTGGACGACATCGACGAGGACGCCGTCCGGCGCGCGCTGGGCCGCCGCGCGGTCGACGACCTGCGAGCGCTGCGGCGGATCGAGGCGGAGCTGGAACGGCAGGGCTACCTGCGCCGCAACCGCGGCAGGCTGGAGCTGACGCCGAAGGCGGTGCGGCGGCTGGGCGAGACGGCGCTGCGGCGGGTGTTCTCGCAGCTCGCGTCGGGCCGGCCGGGCGACCACGAGCAGCGCGACGCCGGGCACGCGGGCGAGCTGACCGGCTCCAGCCGCCCGTGGCGGTTCGGGGACGAGCAGCCCCTCGACGTCGTCCGGACGGTGGGCAACGCGGTGCGGCGCAGCGCGATGGCCGGGCCCGTCGCGCGGGTCACCGAGCCCGCCCCCGCCGACCCGATCGCGAACGGCGTGCGCGCGGACGCCGCGCCCGCCGGCCCCCTGACCGGTGGCCCCGTGGCCGGTGAGCGGGTGCCGGGGCCGCGTCCGGTGCGGCTGGGCGTGGACGACTTCGAGGTCCACGAGACGGAGCGGCGCACGGGCGCGGCCGTCTGCCTGCTGGTCGACCTGTCGTACTCGATGGTGCTGCGCGGGACGTGGGCGGCGGCCAAGCAGACGACGCTCGCCCTGCACACCCTCGTGACCAGCAAGTTCCCGCAGGACGCGATCCAGATCATCGGCTTCTCGAACTACGCGCGGACGCTGCACCCGACGGAGATGGCCGGGCTCGACTGGGACATGGTGCAGGGCACGAACCTGCACCACGCCCTGATGATCGCGGGCCGCCATCTGGACCGGCATCCCGACTTCGAGCCGATCGTGCTCGTCGTGACCGACGGCGAGCCGACCGCGCACCTGCGCCCGGACGGCCGTTCGCTGTTCGACTACCCGCCGTCCACCGAGACGCTGGTGCTGACGCTCGCGGAGGTCGACAAGATGACGCGGCGCGGCGCGGGGATGAACTTCTTCATGCTGGCCGACGACCGGCGGCTGGTGTCCTTCGTGGAGGAGGTCGCGCGCCGCAACGGCGGCCGGGTGTTCGCCCCGGACGCGCAGCGCCTCGGCGAGTACGTCGTCAGCGACTATCTGCGGGTGCGGCGGGGCCGCAGGTAGCGCCCGCGGGGGCTAGGGTCGGCGTCATGTCGACTTCCGACCATCTGCTGCTGATCCTGCACATCGGCTTCGCGATCTTCACGCTGGGGCCGCTGACCGCCGCGACGATGTCCACGCCCCGCTACATCCGCAAGCGCAACACGTCGGTCGTGCGGTACCTGAACCGGACCACGCAGATCTACGGCGTGGCGTGCCTGGGCGTCTTCCTGTTCGGGATGTTCCTGGCGAGCGGGCGGTTCGACCAGATGTGGCTGTCGGCGTCGATGACGCTGTTCATCGTCGCGCTGGTGCTGCTGCTGATCGTGGACCGCGACCAGCGCCGGGCGGTGCACCTGCTGGAGACGGCCGGCGCCGCGGCCGCGGAAGCGGCCGGCGGCGGGGAGGCCGCAGCCGACGCGAAGGCCGGCCACGACGAGGACGGACGCGCCGAGGCCGCGCCCGCCGCGCCCGCCGGGGACGTCGCGCAGGTGGAACGCGGCCGGATCGCGGCGCTGTCCGGCGTCATCGCGCTGATCTGGCTGGTGATCCTCGTGCTGATGGTGTGGAACGGCTGACCGGGAGCGGCCGTCAGTCGTCGGTGGCGCGCTGGGTCGGGAGGGCGCTCGGGAGCTCGACGGGGGTCTCGGGCTCGCCGCCCTCGTCGTCCTCGCGGCCCGCGCCGCCGCCGGACGCCCCCGGGGCGAGGCGCTCGCGGAGCCACTCGGTGATCGTCGGGTAGGTGTCGGGGTGGTTCAGCAGCGCGGAGGCGTGCGCGGAGCCCTCGACGGTCTTGATGGTCGCCTCGATCCCGGCGGCGCGCAGCGCGGTCGCGAGGCCGCGGCTCTCGGAGACCGGCACGAACTCGCTCGTCCCGTGCATGAACAGCATCGGGGCGTCCTCGGCGCCGACGTGGGTCGCGGACTTGCTGTCCTCGAGCACCCGCCAGCAGCGCGACCCGGCGACGGCGTCGGCGGGGTCGCAGCCGAGCAGGTCGATGACGGCGCGGCGCAGCTTCTTCTGCTGATGGTTCGCGGTGGGCGCGGCGCCGTCGGCGTAGGCGAGTTCCGGGTCGTTGGGCGGCGACAGCGCGATCACGCCGCGGACCCGCTCGCCGCCGTCGCGGTACGTGCCGAGCTGGGTGGCGAGGTGCCCGCCGGAGGACGAGCCGATCACCACGACGCGTTCGGGGTCGGCGTTCCAGCGGGCGGCGTTGGCCTTGAGGAAGTTCAGCGCCGCGAGCACGTCCGTCCGCTGCGCGGGCCACTGCGCGGCGGGCGCGAGCCGGTAGTTCGCCGACAGGACGACGTAGCCGTCGGCGACGAGGCGGCGCGCGAAGTACTCCCAGCCGCTCTTGTCGCCCTGCAGCCAGTAGCCGCCGTGGACGACGAGGACGGCCGGGCGCGGCGCGGTGCCGCGCTCGGCGGTCGTCCAGTAGGCGTCGACCTCCTGCAGGTCGGCGGGACCGTAGGAGTACGTCTCGGTCCTCGGCAGCTCGGGCGTCACCATGACGGCGCTGGCGGTGACGGTGCCGTCGGCGGCGCCGGCCGCGTCGGACGGGGAGCCCTGCGGGGTCGTCGGCGCGTCCGCAGGGGCGTCCGCGCCGGTGTCCGGTGCGGGGGTGGACGGCGTGGGCGAGGAGGTCGGTGCGGGCGTCGCGGCCCGCGCCGTCACGGGGACGGCCACGGCCGACGCGCACGTCGCGGCGAGAGCCGCACTGAACACCACTGCCTTGCGCACCCGGGACCCCTTCGCACACGGAAACCTGGCGCGCTCATCATAAGAGGTTTTGATCTAGTACGCGCGGGAAGGGTGTTTCGCTTCAGCCCAGCGCGTCCTCGAGGTCGCGCAGGAGGTCGGCGGCGTCCTCGATCCCGACCGACAGCCGCACGAGGTCGGCGGGCACTTCCAGCGGCGACCCGGCCGCGGACGCGTGCGTCATCCGGCCCGGGTGCTCGATGAGCGACTCGACGCCGCCGAGCGACTCGCCGAGCGTGAACAGCTTCGTCCGCTCGCAGACGCGGACGGCCGCCTCCTCCGACTCCATCCGGAAGGAGACCATGCCGCCGAACCCCTTCATCTGCTTGGCGGCGATCTCGTGCCCCGGGTGGTCGGGCAGCCCCGGGTAGAGGACCCGCCGGACGGACGGGTGCCGCGTGAGCATGTCGACGATCCGTTCGGCGTTCGCGCAGTGCCGGTCCATGCGGACGCCGAGGGTCTTGATGCCGCGCAGCGTCAGCCAGGCGTCGAAGGGCCCCGCGACCGCGCCCATCGAGTTCTGGTGGAACGCGAGCCGTTCCCCGAGTTCGGGGTCGGAGGCGATCAGCGCGCCGCCGACGACGTCGGAGTGCCCGCCGATGTACTTGGTGGTGGAGTGCACGACGACGTCGGCGCCGAGCTCCAGCGGCCGCTGGAGGTAGGGCGAGGCGAAGGTGTTGTCGACGACGAGGAGCGCGCCGGCGTCCCGGGCGATCGACGCGAGCACCGCGATGTCGGCCACGCCGAGCAGCGGGTTCGTCGGCGTCTCCACCCAGATGATCTTCGTCTCCGGGCGGACGGCGGCCCGCACCGCGGCGACGTCCCCGAGCGGCACCGGGTCGAACGCGACGCCCCACGGCTCGGCGACCTTCGCGAACAGCCGGTAGGTGCCGCCGTAGGCGTCGTTCGGGATGATCACGTGGTCGCCGGGGCGGCAGACGGTGCGCAGCAGCGCGTCCTCGGCGGCGAGCCCGGACGCGAAGGCCAGGCCGCGGGCGCCGCCCTCGATCTCGGCGAGGCATACCTCCAGCGAAGTACGCGTCGGGTTGGCCGACCGGGAGTACTCGTAGCCTCCGCGCAGCCCCCCGATTCCGTCCTGCTTATAGGTCGAGACCTGGTAGATCGGCGGTACCACCGCCCCGGTGACGGGGTCCGGCTCCTGGCCGGCGTGGATGGCCACCGTCTCGAAACCCAGGTGAACGTCGTTGTCCATGGGAACGAGGCTATCCGCCGCTGCGCCCTCCTGAAGGAGGAGAGGCTCCCCCCGAGGTATCACCTCCGATTTCGGCGCACGGGGTGACCTCAGAGGGGCGCCGGATCTCTACCGTTTGATACGCATCCGCACGTATCCCTCTGAACCGAAGGAAGACGCATGTTCGCTGGGCTCGCACGCTTCGTCGTGAGACACCCGTGGTGGACGATCGTGGCCTGGCTGGCGGCGGCAGTCGTCATCATCGCCTTCTCCCCCAAACTGACAACCGAGTCCGACCAGGGCGAGTTCCTGCCGTCCGGGTACGAGTCCGTCCAGGCGGCCGAGCTCGCCTCGGACGCGTTCCCGCAGCAGGCCGAGGCCAGCTCGCTGATCGTGGTGCAGCGCTCCGACGGCGGACAGATCACGCCGCAGGACAGCGCCAAGATCGCGGAGGCGGCCAAGGCGCTGACGGCCGAGAACTACCCGACCGTCCGCGGGTTCGTCACCGGCCCGGAGGCGGTGGCGCCCAACAAGTCCATCCAGTTGATCAACGTGCCGATGGAGATGGCCAGCGGGGCCGAGGCCCAGGACCAGAGCCAGGCGATCAAGGACCTCCGCGAGAAGCTGCCCGAAGTCCTCGGCAGCGGCCTGGAGGCCAAGGTCGGCGGCGACATCGCGATGTTCGTGGACAACGAGGACTCGTTCACCCAGTCCTTCGCGCTCATCACCATCGCCACGTTCGCCCTGATCATCGGGCTGATCCTGCTGATCTTCCGGGCGCCGCTGGCCGCCATCCTGCCGATCATCGTGATCATCGCGACCGAGCAGATGTCGATGGGCCTGATCGGCGCCGCGTCCAAGGTGCTCGACTTCTCCGGTGACGACAGCCTGCAGATCATCCTGACGATCGTGCTGTTCGGCGTCGGCGCCGACTACTACCTGTTCCTGCTGTTCCGCTACCGGGAGCGGCTGCGGGCCGGCGTGGAGCGCAAGGAGGCGCTGATCCAGGCGGTCGAGCGGGTCGGCGAGGTCATCACCTCCGCGGCCGCCGCGATCGCCGCCACCTTCGTCGTGCTGATGCTGGCGTCCTTCGGGATCTTCGCCGCGTGGGGCCCGTCGCTCGCCATCGGCGTCCTGGTCATGGGCATCACGTCGCTGACGGTGTTCCCGGCGCTGCTGTCGGTGCTCGGCACCGCGGTGTTCTGGCCGTCCAAGGCGTGGAAGAAGGAGCCGAAGGGCACCGTGTCGACGAAGCTCGGCGCGCTGGTCGGCAAGCGCCCGGCGATCGTCGCGCTGGCCGCGGCCGCGGTGATGATCGCGCTGGCGACCGGCGTGTTCGGCTTCAAGTCGAACTACGACTTCCAGTCCAGCTTCCCGCAGGACACCGAGTCCGCGCAGGCCATCAAGGACATGCAGAAGGGCTTCCCGGCCGGCCAGACCAGGCCGGTGGAGGTCATGGTGCAGTCCACCGACGGGCAGCCGCTGACGAAGGCCGAGCTGGACGCCTTCGGGCAGGAGGCCAAGTCGCTGCCCGGCGTCGGCGGCGTCGGGCCCGCCGAACTGGGCGAGGACCCGTCCGTCGGCCGCGTCAACCTGCTGCTGGACGGCAACCCGGTCAGCAACGAGTCGATCAACATGGTGAAGGACGAGCTCAACCCGGCGGTGCACGACATCGCGCCGGAGGGCACCAAGGTGTACGTCGGCGGTGAGGCCGCGATCTACGCCGACATCAACAAGGTCGTCAACCGCGACCTGTCGGTGATCCTCCCGGTCGCCGGGGTGCTGATCGCGTTGATCCTCCTCGTGCTGCTGCGCTCGGTGGTGGCGCCGCTGTACCTGGTCCCGGCGGTGCTGCTGGGCTTCGCCGCCACGCTGGGCTCCGCGGTGTTCGTCTTCCAGGGCCTCCTGGGCGAACCGGGAGAGATCTTCCACCTGCCGATCATGCTGTACCTGTTCGTGCTGGCCATCGGGACCGACTACAACATCCTGATGACCGCGCGGCTCCGCGAGGAGGCCAAGGAGGGGCACGAGCCGCGCAAGGCCGCGGCGCTGGCCGTCCAGCACGGCGGCCCGACGGTCGCCGCGGCGGGCCTGATCCTGGCCGGGACGTTCTCGGTGATGCTGCTGGCGAGCGTCTCGATGCTCCAGCAGATGGGCTTCTCGATCGCGCTCGGCATCGCGCTCTCCGCGTTCGTCATGGCGATCTTCCTGGTGCCGGGCGTCACCGCCCTGCTGGGACACCGCGCCTGGTGGCCGGGCCGCATGGGTCCGAAGGAACCCGCGTCCGGCCCGGTGGACCCGGTCGAGGACCAGTACGCACCGTCCGGAACCCGCTCGTAGCGGTTCCCCCAGACGCCGGGTTGCGGGGCGGTCGGAAAAGCCGCCCACGGACCGCCCCGCAACCCGGCTCCCTCGTGTGAGCGAGGCCCCCGGCTCGTCGAGAGCCGGGGGCCTCGCCCGTTTCCGGGGTGCGGCGGTGCCCGTGGTCGGGGCGGCGAGGTCAGCCGGCGGAGGGGGCGAGGTAGGCCAGGACGTCCTGGCGGGTGACGATGCCCGAGGGCTTGCCGTCGACCAGGACGACCACCGCGTCCCGGTTCTCGAGGACGGAGACCATCCGCGCCACCGGCTCGCCCGACCCGACGACGGGCAGCGGCGGGCTCATGTGCTTCTCGAGCGGGTCCTCGGCGCCCGCGTGGTCGGCGTAGAGGGCGTGCAGGAGGACGCGTTCCTCGACCGCTCCGATCACCTCGCCCGCCATCACGTCGGGGTGGCCCGCGCCCGGCGACACGACCGGCATCTGCGACACGCCGAACTCCCTGAGGACCTTCACCGCCTCCCCGACCGTCTCGGTCGGGTGCATGTGGACGAAGTTCGGGATGCCCTCCGACTGCGCGCCCGCCTTCTGCGCCAGGACGTCGCCCACCGTCGGCTCGGTGGTGCGGTCCTCGCTGAAGCCGTGCTGGTGCATCCACTCGTCGCTGAAGATCTTCGAGAGGTAGCCGCGGCCGCCGTCCGGCAGCAGGACGACGATCACCGCGTCGTCGTCGGCCTCGGCGGCGACGCGCAGCGCCGCGACGACCGCCATGCCGCAGGAGCCGCCGACGAGCAGGGCCTCCTCGCGGGCGAGCCGCCGGGTCATGACGAAGGAGTCCTTGTCGGACACGGCGATGACCCGGTCGCAGATCTCGCGGTCGTAGGTCTCGGGCCAGATGTCCTCGCCGACGCCCTCGGTCAGGTAGGGGCGGCCGCTGCCGCCGGAGTACACCGAGCCCTCGGGGTCGGCGCCGATCACCTGCACGCGCCCGCCGGAGACCTCCTTGAGGTACTTCCCGGCGCCGCTGATCGTGCCGCCGGTGCCGATGCCCGCGACGAAGTGCGTGATGCGGCCCTCGGTCTGCTCCCACAGTTCGGGCCCTGTCGTCGCGTAGTGGGACGCCGGGTTCTGCGGGTTCGCGTACTGGTTCGGCTTCCAGGCGCCCGGGATCTCGGCGGCGAGGCGGTCCGACACGGAGTAGTACGAGTCGGGGTGCTCGGGGTTCACGGCGGTGGGGCACACCACGACCTCGGCGCCGTAGGCGCGCAGGACGTCGACCTTGTCCTTGGCGACCTTGTCGGGGCAGACGAAGACGCAGCGGTAGCCGCGTTCCTGCGCCACGATGGCGAGCCCCACCCCGGTGTTGCCGGACGTCGGCTCGACGATCGTCCCGCCGGGCCGCAGCTCCCCGGACGCCTCCGCCGCGTCGATCATCCGGACGGCGATGCGGTCCTTCACCGAGCCGCCCGGGTTGAAGTACTCCACCTTGGCGAGCACCTGCGGGCCCCCGTCCCGGGTGAAGCCCTCGGTCACCTTGCGCAGCCGAACGAGCGGGGTGTTGCCCATCAGCTCGACCAGCGAATCGTGTACGTGCACCGCGACATCCTTGTCGTTCCGCGTGTCGGTCCGGGTGTTCCGCCTGCCGGATCGGACCGCGGTTCACGCGGACGACCTGGTACGGCCCCGGTTAGATCTCCGTTTCCGACGTTAGCCGAGATCGGCCGGAGCGGGCATCAACACGATGGGCGGCGGGTATGCAGCGGGCACGGAGGGTAGTGGGGCCATGCTGAGAGCGTTCACGGCACGCCGCATCGCGGCGGCGGCGGCCTACGGGGGCGGGGGCATCACCGCCCTCGGCGGCGCCACGTTCGCGCTGGTCATGGTGGAGGCGCGGCTCGCACGGAAGATCATCTCGGCGACGCCGAACGGCGACCCGCCGGCCGCGGACGGCCTGTACGGCGAGGAGTACGGGCGGGTCGGGCGCGGTGCGGCGCCGCCGGCGCTGTCGCTGGTGGTGCTCGGCGACTCGACGGCGGCGGGGCTCGGGGTGCACACCCCGGCGGAGACGCCCGCGGCGGTGCTGGCGGGCGGGCTGGCGGAGCTGGCCGGACGGCCGGTGCGGCTGACGAACGTGGCCCGGCCGGGCGCGCGGTCGGCGGCGCTGGGCGACCAGGTGGAGCGCGCCCTGGAGGTCCGCCCGGACCTCGCGGTGATCATGGTGGGGGCGAACGACGTCACGTCGCGGGTGCCCGCGGCGGAGTCCGTCCGGCATCTGGCGGAGGCGGTGGCGCGGCTGCGGGCGGCGGGCGCGCAGGTGGTGGCGGGCACCTGCCCGGACCTCGGGTCGGTGAAGCCGCTGATGCAGCCGTTGCGGTGGATCGCGCGGCGGGCGAGCCGGCAGCTCGCGGCGGCGCAGACGATCGCGGTGGTGGAGCGGGGCGGACGGTCGGTGTCGATCGGCGACCTGCTCGGGCGCGAGTTCGCGGCGGACCCGCACTCGATGTTCAGCGCGGACCGGTACCACCCGTCGGCGCGCGGCTACGCGGCCGCGGCGGCGGCGCTGCTGCCGTCGCTGGCGTCGGCGCTGGACCTGGAGCCCGACCTGGAGTCCTGGCCGGTGGAGACGCGGATCGGCGACGGGGTGCTGCCGGTGTACCTGGCGGCGGCCGCGGCGGCGGAGCGGGCCGGCACCGAGGTGTCGGGCGCGTCGGTCGCGGGCCGGGAGCGGGGGCCGCGGGGCCGGTGGGCCCGGTTGCTGCGGCGGCGGTCCGCGGCGGGCGGACCGGAGGCCGGGCCGGAGGAGCTCGCGGGAACGCGGACGGAGCCGGACGCCGCAACGTCGTGAACGCGCAACCGGGGGGCGCGAATTGCGCACATCGGAGTAAGTCATTACTTATCTGACTCCTCGTCAACATACCCGGCCCCCCGCCGTGTACCGGGCGGAGGACGTGGGGCTAGATTGCTGATGACCGGCGAGTAACACCGTCCGCCGCAACCGCCCGCAGGGGACGCCGGTTCGCCGACCGGCCGCTCGAGACAGGAGACCCGCACATGCCCGAGGCAGTCATCGTCGCGACCGCTCGCTCACCGATCGGCCGCGCCTTCAAGGGGTCGCTGAAGGACATCCGTCCCGACGACCTCACCGCGCAGATGATCACCGCCGCGATGGCGAAGGTCCCGCAGCTGCAGCCGTCCCAGATCGACGACCTGCTGCTCGGCTGCGGCCTGCCCGGCGGCGAGCAGGGCTACAACATGGCCCGCGTGGTGTCGGTCCTGCTGGGCTGGGACGACGTCCCCGGCGCCACGATCACCCGCTACTGCTCGTCCTCGCTGCAGACCACCCGGATGGCGCTGCACGCGATCAAGGCGGGCGAGGCCGACGTCATCGTCTCGGCCGGCGTCGAGACCGTCAGCCGCTTCGCCAAGGGCAGCAGCGACGGGCTGCCCGACACCCAGAACCCCGTGTTCGCCGACGCGCAGGCCCGCGTCGCCAAGGCCGCCGAGGGCGGCGCCGGCGTCTGGCACGACCCGCGCGAGGACGGCCAGATCCCGGACGTCTACATCGCGATGGGGCAGACGGCCGAGAACGTGGCGTCGATGCGCGGCGTGTCCCGCCAGGCGCAGGACGAGTTCGGCGTCCGCTCGCAGAACCTCGCCGAGAAGGCCATCGCCAACGGCTTCTGGGAGAAGGACATCACCCCGGTGACGCTCCCGGACGGCACCGTCGTGTCGAAGGACGACGGCCCGCGCCCCGGCACCACCTACGAGAAGGTGTCGCAGCTCCAGCCGTCCTTCCGGCCGGACGGCACGGTCACCGCGGGCAACTGCTGCCCGCTCAACGACGGCGCCGCCGCGGTCGTCATCATGAGCGACACCAAGGCCGCCGAGCTCGGCATCACCCCGCTCGCGCGGGTCGTGTCGACCGGCGTCACCGGCCTGTCCCCCGAGATCATGGGCCTCGGCCCGGTCGAGGCGTCCCGCAAGGCGCTCGCCAAGGCCGGGATGACGATCGGCGACATCGACCTCGTCGAGATCAACGAGGCGTTCGCCGCGCAGGTGCTGCCGTCCGCCGAGGACCTCGGCGTCGACCACGACAAGCTGAACGTCAACGGCGGCGCGATCGCGATCGGCCACCCGTTCGGCATGACCGGCGCCCGCATCACCTCCACGCTGCTGAACGGCCTCAAGTTCCACGACAAGCAGTTCGGCCTGGAGACGATGTGCGTCGGCGGCGGCCAGGGCATGGCGATGGTGCTCGAGCGCCTCTCCTAGACCCGTCCTCCCGGACGGCCGAACGGCCCGTGCGGGGCGCCGCGGCGCCCGCCGCACGGGCCGTTCGCCCGTTCATCCGCAGGTCACCGTCATGAATGATCTACGTTACGCAACGGATAGGTCCCCGTTAGGGTCTTGTCACATCCGGGCACGTGTTGCACAGTGCGAGGAAGAGCCCCGCGACCTGGAGGTGCCAATTGTCACTGAACCACTCGCCGGAAACGCACAGCAAGCTCATCGCCCGTATCCCGCAAGTCACCGGACGTGACCTTCCCGAGTGGTTCACCGCGATCGAGAACGGACCGTCGTTCTCCCGCTGCGAGGAACGCAGCAGCTGGCTGGCCGAGGAGCACAACCTCTCCCACGGCTACGCCGCCGCGCTGGTGCGCGAGCACGAGCGCGCCCGCCGCGCCCGTCACTACTGAAGAGCCCGGCACACCCGGACCCGCTGGGATCCCGCCACGGCACATCCCCGCCGGCGCGGCGCCCGAGCCGTCGCGCCTCCGGCGCAGAGATCCCAGGCGAATCAGCCCCTCACCGGAGCGGCGAGGGGCTGATTCTTGCGCGAGCCCGCGGGACGGACGTCCGTCGCGGCGGCGTCCGCGTCAGTCGCGGGACGCGTAGAAGTACGACAGCAGCCGCAGGATCTCCAGGTAGATCCACACCAGGCTCAGCACGAGGCCGAACGCGCAGTACCAGGCGAACTTCTCCGGCGCGCCGGCCCGGACGCCCTCCTCGACGGAGTCGAAGTCCAGCAGCAGGAAGAAGCAGCCCACCAGGATCGCGGCGACGCTGAACACGTACGCGAGCGGGTTCTCCGGGTCGCGGATGCCGATGCCGCCGTCCCCGCCGAACGCGTACACCAGCAGGTTGACGATCATCAGCCCGATGAGGGCGGCGCCCGCCGCGATGACGAACTTCACGAACTTCGGCGTGACCCGGACGATCCGCAGCGCGTACGCGGCGAGCGTCGCGCCGAACGCGAGCGCCGTCCCGATCACGGCCTGGAACACCACGCCGTGGTACAGGTCGTTGTAGGCGTGGCTGATGATGCCGACGGCGACGCCGTAGAGCGCGGCGAACGCCAGCACCACCGGCGCGTTGGCCTTGCGGCCGAAGGTGATGAACGCCCAGACGCCGATCATCGCGATGAGCGAGACGACCAGCACGGGCGTCGCGAGCTCGACGGGCACCAGCATCCAGGCCAGCGCCCCGGTGACCACCAGGGTGGCCAGCGTCATGAACCCGCGGACGACGACGTCGTCGATGGTCATCGGACGGGTGACCGGCGGGGCGGCGGGCGGCGCCTGCACGCTGTACCCCGAACCGCCCTGCCCAGGGGCGCCGTAGCCCTGCTCCATGCCCGGCGCACCGTAGTGCCCGGGCGCGCCGTACGCGGCGCCGTCCGCGCGTTTCTGGAAGGAACGGCCCCGGAATGCCGGGTTCCTGCTCTCCATTCGGAGCCTCCACGTTGATCGAACCGGACTCCAGTCTAAACGCGGAGTACCCGCCGTCCCCAGCTCTGATCACGGAGTACCCGGACACGCTCGCCCGGACGCGCGGACTCGGATGCACGGACTCGGACGCGCGGACTCGGACGCGCGTGTGCGGATACGGGAGGCCGGGCGCCCGTGTCCGGACGCCGGCCCGCCGCCCATGCCCCTGGTCGGATTCGAACCGACACAAAAGCTCTTTTAGGGAGCCCGCCTCTGCCATTGGGCTACAGGGGCGGCGTAATCATACCGGGAGCACATGAGCCGCCCGGTGGAAAACAATCCGTACGGCGCGCCCCGGCCGCTCAATGCGGCACCGGGACCTCCTTCGGGCGCCCGGCGGCCAGCTCGAACTCCTCGTGCGGCCGTTCCAGCTCGCCGAGCGAGACCATCTCGCGGCGGAAGAACATGGCGAGCGTCCAGTCCGCGGTGATCCGGAACTTGCGGTTCACGGTCGGCATCCGCGACAGGTGGTAGGTGCGGTGCATCAGCCACGCGGGCCAGCCCCGCAGCTTCATCCCGTACACGTTCGCGACGCCCTTGTGCAGCCCGAGGCTCGCCACCGATCCGACGTAGGCGTGCCGGTAGGGCTTGCGGGGGCGGCCCCGCATGTCCGCGACGATGTTGTCGGCGAGCCGCTTGGCCTGCCGGACGGCGTGCTGCGCGTTCGGCGCCGTGAACTCGCCGGTGTCGGTCAGGTCGGGGACGGCCGCGTTGTCCCCGGCGGTGTAGGCGTGCTCGGCGCCGTCCACGGTCAGCTCGGCGGTGGCCTTGATCCGCCCCCGCTCGTCGAGCGGCAGGTCGCTGTCCTGGACGACCGGGTGCGGCTTCACGCCCGCCGTCCACACCAGCGTGCCGGCGTCGAACTCCTCGCCGTCGCTCAGCACGATGTGCCGTCCCTGCGCCGACTTCAGCAGCGTGTTCAGCTTCACCTCGATGCCGCGCGCGCGCAGCGCGTCCTCCGTCCAGCGGCCCATCTCCGGGCCGACCTCCGGCAGGATCCGGTCGGTGGCCTCCACCATCACCCAGCGCATCTCCGCGGGGTCGATGTGCGGGTACCAGCGGCAGGCGATGCGGGCCATGTCCTCCAGTTCCGCCATCGCCTCCACGCCCGCGAACCCGGCGCCGACGAACACGAACGTCAGCGCGCGCCGCCGCACCTCCTCGTCGTCCGGGTTGGACTCGGCGATGTCGAGCTGGTGGATGACGTGGTTGCGCAGGAAGATGGCCTCCTCGATGGTCTTGAACCCGATGCCGCACTCCGCCAGGCCGGGGATCGGGAGCGTCTTGGAGATCGAGCCGGCGGCGACGACGAGACGGTCGTAGTACACGTTCCGCTCGGGCACGCCCGCGGTGGTCGTCCCGGCCGGGCAGAGCGTCACCCGGCGCTTGGCGTGGTCGATCTTCGTCACGTACCCGTTGACGACCCGGCAGCGCGGCAGGACCCGGCGCAGCGGCGCCACCACGTGCCGGGGCTCCAGGTTCCCGGCCGCCGCCTCGGGCAGGAACGGCTGGTAGGTCATGTACGACTGCGGGTCGATGACGGTGACGGCGACCTCGCCGCGGCGCATCTCGCCCCGCAGCTTCCGCTGCAGGCGCAGCGCCGTGTACATCCCGACGTACCCGCCGCCGACGATCACGATGTGCTTCGCGGAATCCGCGGTGCGCTCGGAAGACATACCGGGCCGGTACCCGCATTCGGCGCCTACTCACGTATCTGCCGCTTTTGCCGCTTCTCCGAGCGCTTCGTTATCTACGGGCCCTCGGCTATTCGTAATCGCGGGCCCGGACGAACACGGCGTCCAGCATCTCCTCCGTGACGCGCCCCGTGAACGTGTTCTGCTGGCTCGGGTGGTAGGAGCCCAGCAGCAGCACCGGATCCCGGCGGGCATGCCCGGACGGCGGCGCCAGCTCGACCTCCGCGCCGTGCCCGAACTTCGGGCGCGGGCGCGGCAGGCCGTACCCCGCCTGCCTCAGCGCCGGCCACACCCCCTGCCAGGCGAACCCGCCGAGGCACACGATGCACCGGACGGACGCCGCGACGGCCGCGACCTCGCGCGCGAGCCACGGCAGGCACGTCGTGCGCTCCAGCGGCGTCGGCTTGTTGTCGGGCGGCGCGCAGCGGACCGTCGCCGCCATCCGCGCGCCGATCAGCCGCTGCCCGTCCCCGGCGCGCACGCTCGTCGGCAGCGCCGCGAGCCCCACCCGGTGCAGCGACGCGAACAGCCAGTCCCCCGACCGGTCCCCGGTGAAGATCCGGCCGGTGCGGTTGCCGCCGTGCGCCGCCGGCGCCAGCCCGACGATCATGATGTGCGGCTCCGGATCGCCCCACCCGGCCACCGGGCGCCCCCAGTACTCCTCGTCCGCGAACGCCCGGCGCCGCCGCACCGCGACCTGCTCGCGCCACTCCACCAGCCGCTCGCACGCCCGGCACACCGACTGCCGCGCGCACAGCTCGTCCAGGTCCGGGGAGCTCCCGGCCAGCTCGACCACCTCGCCGGCGCCGTGCGCGACGGGCGTGTCCGGGCTCGCGGGATCCTCCGGCCAGCCGGAACCGGGCGGGACGAACGGGGCGTTGGCGGTGGGCATGCCCCGATCCTCGCATGCGCGACCCCAAGGCCGGTTCCGACCGTGCGGTTTCCGACCGTGCCGCCATGGCCGGTTCCGACCGTGCCGCCATGGCCGGTTCCGACCATCGCCCGCCGAACCGGGGGCCGCGTCGGTACGATGCGTTCGCCGATCGGGGAGAACGGGCGCGTCGTCGCCCTTTCGCGAACGGAGTCTGCATTGTCGCAACCCGGCTGGTACCCGGACCCCTACGGGACGGGCAGCCTGCGCTGGTGGGACGGCCGGAACTGGAGCGACCGCCTCAACCCCGAGCCCGCCGCGCCCACCCGGACCCCGCTCCCCCGGCGCCACCCGTCCGGCGGCGCCGCCCACGCCGCCCCGCACGCCGAACGCTCCTGGCAGGCCCCGCCCGCCGAGCACGCGATCGACACCGTCGTCCACGGGCTGCGGCTGCGCGCCGACGACCACGGCGTCGCGTTCGGCGACGAGTCCCTGATCTGGCAGTACGTCGAATGGGTCGCCTACTGGACGGCCGACGCCGCCGACGGCTCCGGACGTCCCGCGCAATGGATCTTCCAGGTGGGGCGGCACCCGTTCCACGGCGGGCCCCGCGTCGAGGTGGTGCTGGACGAGGCGTCCGTGCCGCGGCACGCGCCCGGTGCGGCCGGCGGCCCCGACGGGCTCTGGGGCCGGCTGATCCGGCTGTGCCAGGTCCGCGCCGAGCCCCGCATCGTCGCGCAGCTCGCCGAGCACGTCCGGGCGGGCGAGTCGGTCGACGTCGCCGCCGGGCTGACCGTCCACCCCGGCGGGGTGCGGGGGGCGCGCGTGTCGCTGGGCTGGTCGGCGATCTCCGGGGCCGTCGTGGACGGCGGCCGGGTCTGGATCAGGCAGGCCACCGGCCGCGACGCCGTCCTCTACGTGCCGCAGCAGAACCCGAACGCCGTCCTCATCCCGGCGCTGCTCGACCGGCTGAAGGGCTGACCCGCTAGACGAGCGACCAGGCGAGGCCGTCGAGGATGTCGTGCTCGCTGACCACGACCGCCCCGAACCCGTACTCGCGCATGATCCGGTCGAGGATGAGGGCGCCCGCGCCGATCACGTCGACGCGGCCCGGGTGCATGACGCCGAACCGGGCGCGTTCGTCCCGCGTCGCGTGCAGCAGCCGCCGCGTCACCTCGTGCACCTGCGCCGCCGTGATCCGCGACAGGTGGATGCGGGACGGGTCGTACTCGGGCAGGTCGAGCGCGATGCCCGACACCGTCGTCACCGACCCGGCGAGGCCGACGAGCGTGCGCGCCTCGTCCACCGGCACCGCCTCCCGGACGGCCGCGAGCTGGGCGTCGATGTCGGCGACGGCCGCCGCGATCTGCTCCGGCGACGGCGGGTCCCCGTCCTTCAGGTGCCGCTCGGTCATCCGCACGCAGCCGATGTCGATGGACCGCGCCGCCCGCACCGACGTGCTGCCCAGCACGAACTCGGTGGAGCCGCCGCCGATGTCGACGACCAGGTAGGGGCGGGCCGGGCGCAGCTCCGCCAGCTCGCGGGTCGCGCCGGTGAACGACAGCTCCGCCTCCTCGTCCCCGGTGATCACCTCGGGGACGACGCCGAAGATGTCGACGACGCCGCGGACGAACTCGTCCCGGTTCGCCGCGTCGCGGGTCGCGCTCGTCGCGACGACGCGGACCTTGCCGGCCGCGCCGTGCCGGCCGATCAGGTCCGCGTAGCCGCGCATCGCGGCGAACGTCCGCTCCAGCGCGGCGGGCGACAGCCGCCCGGTCTCGTCCACGCCCTCCCCGAGCCGGACGATCTCCATCCGGCGCTCGACGTCGGCGAGGGCGCCGGCCGCGGCGTCGATGTCGGCGATCAGCAGGCGGACGGAGTTGGTGCCGCAGTCGACGGCGGCGACGCGCGTCACCGGGCCTCCTCGGGGTCGTCGGTGTCCTCGGTGGCCGCGGTGTCAGGGGTGGCCGCGGTGTCAGGGGTGGCCGCGGTGTCAGGGGTGGCGCCGGGGTGGACGCACGGCCCGGACCGCCACCACTCCGGCAGCGCGTCGAGCGCCTCGCGGCCGAACGGGTTCGCGCCGGGCACGGCGAGCTCGTGCGCGATCAGGGCGTGCAGGCACTTCACCCGCTCGGGCATCCCGCCCGCGCTCTGCATGCCCGCGGGCAGCGGCTCCACGCCGTCCTCGCGGGCGGCCCGGTCGCGGCGCCGCAGGTAGTCGTCGTGGGCCCGGACGTACGCGGCCTTCAGGTCCGGGTCGTCCGCGAGCCGCGCCTGCATCTCCCGCATCACGCCGCTCCCCTCGAGCGTCCCGATCGCCGAGGCGGCCTTCGGGCACGTCAGGTAGAACAGCGTCGGGAACGGGGTCCCGTCGGGCAGCCGCGGCGCCGTCTCGATCACGGCGGGGTTCCCGCACGGGCAGCGGTGGGCCACCCGGCGGACGCCGCGCGGCACCCGGCCGAGCTGGGCCGCCACCGCGGCCTCGTCCCGCGGGGAGATGCCCCCGCCCGCCGGCTCGGCGCGTTCGTCGATCATGTCATCGGTCCCCACCCGCGCGTCCCGTCCGTTCCCGGACGGTCAGCGCGGCCTGTCGGCGGCCTCCACGGACCGCCAGAGCGTCTCGTACCACGGCGGCGTGCGCCGCTCCCCGTCCTTCGCGGCCCGCCGCTCCCCACCGCCGCCGCCGTCCAGGACGATGTAGCACTTCACGTCCGGACGGCAGTAGTGGAGCCGCTGCGTGGCCTCCCGCTCGATGTACGACTCGTCGCCGAGCCGCCGCTTCTGCTCCTCGAGCCGCTCCACCTTCTGGCGGGCCAGCGCCTCCTGCTGCCGCAGCTCGGCGATCTCCTGGCGCTGCGCGATGTACTCCCGCACGGGGTACGCCAGGCTCAGCGCGATCGCGCACATCACCACCGCGAGGATCGCGGCGCGGCTGGTCAGGGCGTGGGCGCCGCGCCGGGCGCCGCCCGGGACCCGGCCCCGGGCGGCGTCCTGCGGCCGGTCGTGTTCGGCTGCCATCGGCCGCTCTCGGTCAGCCCCGCGGCGTGAACCGCGGGAACGCGGCGGCGCCGGCGTAGCGGGCGGCGTCGTCCAGCAGCTCCTCGATGCGCAGCAGCTGGTTGTACTTCGCGACGCGGTCGCTGCGCGCCGGGGCGCCCGTCTTGATCTGCCCGCAGTTCGTCGCGACGGCCAGGTCGGCGATGGTGGTGTCCTCGGTCTCGCCGGACCGGTGGCTCATCATGCACCGGAAGCCGCTGGTCTGCGCGAGCGACACCGCGTCGAGCGTCTCGCTGAGCGTGCCGATCTGGTTGACCTTGACGAGCAGCGCGTTCGCCGCGCCCGACTCGATCCCGCGGGCGAGGCGCTCCGGGTTGGTGACGAACAGGTCGTCGCCGACGAGCTGCACCCGGTCGCCGACGGCCGCGGTGAGGCCCTCCCAGCCCGCCCAGTCCTCCTCGTCGAGGGGGTCCTCGATGGAGACGAGCGGGTACTCGCCGAGCAGCTCGCCGTAGTAGGCGGCCATGTCGTCGGCGGAGCGCTTGGTGCCCTCGAACGTGTACTGGCCGTCCGCGTGGAACTCGGTCGCGGCGACGTCCAGGGCGAGCGCGATGTCGCGGCCCGGCGTGAACCCGGCCTGCCGGATCGCCTCCATGATCAGGTCGAGGGCGTCGCGGTTGCTGGGCAGCTCGGGCGCGAAACCGCCCTCGTCGCCGAGCCCGGTGTTCAGCCCCTTGCCCTTCAGCACCTTCTTCAGCGCGTGGTAGGTCTCGGCGCCCCAGCGCACCGCCTCGGCGAACGTCGACGCCCCGATCGGCGCGATCATGAACTCCTGGATGTCCACGTTGGTGTCGGCGTGCGCGCCGCCGTTCAGGATGTTCATCATCGGCACCGGCAGCAGGTGCGCGTTCGGCCCGCCCACGTACCGGAACAGCGGCAGCCCCGCGGACTCGGCCGCGGCCTTCGCCACCGCCAGGCTCACCCCGAGGATCGCGTTCGCGCCGAGCGCCGACTTCGCCGGCGTCCCGTCCAGGTCGATCAGCCGCTGGTCGATCAGCCGCTGGTCGGCCGCCTCCCACCCGACGAGCTTCTCGTCGATCGTGTCGTTGACGGCCTTGACCGCGTTCCGCACGCCCTTGCCGCCGTACCGCTCGCCGCCGTCGCGCAACTCGACCGCCTCGAACTGTCCGGTGGACGCGCCGCTCGGCACCGCGGCCTGCGCCTCGGTCCCATCATCGAGCAGTACCTCGACCTCCACGGTCGGGTTGCCGCGGGAGTCGAGGATCTCCCGGGCGAGTACGGCGTTGATGGACGACACGGGGAACCCCCTGCGTAGGAATGATCTGGTGCGACTCCCGAGCCTAACGTGTCGGCCCGCGGAGGCGACCCCCTGGAACCCCCGTCGGCGCAAGACGGTCCCCGCGGGACCGGGCCGGACGCACGCGGGATCCGGGTGCTCGGCGCGGTGGCGCGGCGGCAACACGATCTTTTTACCCGGGGAGGTCGGTCCCGTTTGCCCGGTGAGGTAAGGAACATCGGGTACCGGCTCAACGTCCGGAGCGCCCCGGGACGGGGCGCGGAACGATCGAGGAGGTCGTCATCCGTGTCGGGCTCCGCGGGTTCGTCGAGAGCGTGACCCACCGCGTCTGGCGGGTCGCCGTGCACCACTCGGAGATCCGGGTGCGGGTGACGCTGTCGGCGGTCCTGGCGACGCTTGTCCTCGCCACGGTGGCGGCTGCGCTGTTGCTGGTGGCGGCCCGGCGGGACGTGGTCGGCGACATGCAGCGGGAGCTGGCGCGGGAGGGGCGGCGCGTCGTCAGCGTCGTCCGCTCCGGGGAGCTGGCGACCCGCGATCGGATCTTCGCGTCCGACAACGACCTGCTGCAGGTCGTCGACTCGCGGGGGCGGGTGGTCGCGGCGAGCCCGGCGATGCGCGGGCGGCCGCCGGTGGCGTTCCCGCCGCCGCCTCCCGGGGACGACCGCCGGGACGGGCGCAGCTGCGACGTCGACGCGCCGCGCGGCGACTGCTTCCTCATCGTGGAGTACCGCGCGGACATGCGGCCCGAGCCGTTCTACGTGTTCGCGCTGGCGCCGGAGCCGGGGCTGGTGCCGCATCCGCCGCTGGCCGTCCTGGCGGGCCTGGGCGTGCCGTTCCTCGCGGCGCTCGCCGGCTACGGCACCTGGGTCGCGGTGGGACGGACGCTGCGGCCGGTGGACGCGATCCGGCGGGAGCTCGACGAGATCACGATGACGGACCTGGAGCGGCGGGTGCCGGTGCCGGGCCGGCGCGACGAGGTGGCGCTGCTGGCGGAGAGCGTGAACGCGACGCTGGACCGGCTGGAGAAGGCGGTGGCCCGGCAGCGGGCGTTCGTGTCGGACGTGTCGCACGAGCTGCGCAGCCCGCTGACGGGGCTGCGGATGGAGCTGGAGCTGGCGCTGGCCGATCCGGACGCGACGGACCTGACCGCGACGTTGCGGGCGCTGCTGGCGAACACCGACCGGGTCGCGGCGGTCGCGGACGACCTGCTGGCGCTGGCGCGGCTGGAGGCGAACGGGACCTTCCAGCGGGAATCGGTGGACCTGGCGGAGCTGACCGACCAGGAGGTGCTGCGCCGCCCGCGGCGGAGCCGGGTGACGGTGTTCTCGGAGGGTCCCGTGGCGGTGCACGGCGGGCGCGCCGAGCTGGCGCGGGCGCTGACGAACCTGCTCGACAACGCGGACCGGCACGCCGCCGGGGAGGTGACGGTGGTGGTGCGGAGCGAGGCGGAGACGGCGGTGCTCGAGGTGATCGACGACGGGGCGGGGATCGCGCCGCAGGACCGCGAGCGGGTGTTCGAGCGGTTCACCCGGCTGGCCGAGGGCCGGCACCGCGACGCGGGCGGCACCGGCCTCGGCCTGGCGATCTCCCGGGACATCGCGGAGGCGCACGGCGGCTCGCTGGTCCTGACGGACCGGACGGACGGCCTGACCGGCGCGCGTTTCGTGCTGCGCCTGCCCGCCCCGCGTCCCGGCGGCCGCTCGTCGCGCTGACCCCTCCCCGCGCCGCCGGCCGCGGCGCCGGAGGGGCCACCGCGTGCGTCGGGTGCGTGCGTCGGGCGCGTGCGTCAGGTGCCGCGCATCAGGCGTTCGCGTTCGGCCTCCAGTTCCTCGATCTGGCCGGCGAGCTCCTCCCGGGCCGCGAGGTTCTGCCCGGCGTCCACCATGTCGTGGGGCCCGTCGATCGAGGGGTCGATGTCGCCGCGCATCCGCGCGAGGTCCTCGTCGATCTCCCGGATCCGCGCGCTGCGTTCCTCGTCGCTCATCCGTTGACTCATACGTCATCCCATGCCCGCTACGGGCCTGTTGTCACAGGACGCGCAGGACGGTCTTGCCGCGCGCGCCGCCCGCGCGGTTGCGGGCGAGGGCGTCCGGCGCCGCCTCCAGGGGCGCCTCGCGTTCGAGGTGGACGCGCAGGTCCCCGGCGTCGAGGAGACCGGCGAGCCGGTCGAGGGCCGCGGCGGTGGGGCCGCCGTCGTAGTTGACGCCGTGCAGGCCGTGCGCGGCCATGGTGTCGGGGTCGGCGGTCCACACGGTGCTGACGCAGGTGCCGCCGGGGCGCAGCAGGCGGGCGAGCTCGGCGGTCCGCGCGGTGTCGCCCGCGAGGACGACGAGGGCGTCCAGGCCCGCGGAGTGGACGGCGAGCACCTGGTCGTTGATGTCGCCCGCGGTGTGGTCGACGGTGTGCGCGGCGCCGAGGCGGCGCATCGTCCCGGCCGTGTCCGCGCGGGCGGTGGCGATCACCTTCGCGCCGGTGCGAGCGGCGAGCTGCACGGCGGCCTGCCCGACGCCGCCGGTCGCCCCGGCGACGAGGACGGTCCGGCCCTCGCCGATCCCGGCCCGTTCGACCACGTCGAGGGCGGCGGCGCACGCGGTCGGCACCGCCGCGGCCTCCGAGTACACCATCGACGCGGGCATGCGGGCGACGGGCCCGTCCTCGCGGACGACGGCGTACTCGGCGTACGAGCCGCGGCCGCGCTCGACGTCGGTGAAGACCCCGTAGACCTGTTCGCCGTGCCGCAGCCGGGTGACGCCCTCGCCCGCGTCCTCGACGACGCCGGCGCCGTCCGCCCCGAGGACGAGCGGGAACGCGGCGTCGGCGGTGTCCTTGAGCATGCCGTCCGCGATCCGCCAGTCGAGCGGGTTGAGCCCCGCGGCGACCAGTTTCACGAGGATCTCGCCGGGGCCCGGTTCGGGCCGCGGCAGGTAGGTGAGCGCCGGTGTGGCGCCGTACTCGGACACGGCGATGGCTCGCATGACGATCGTCCCCCCGGATCGGTCGTGCGGGGCGGGATCACACCCCCGGGAAACGATCTACCCGCAGGCCGGACGGTCACACGGTGCGGGCGGTCACCGCGTCCGCGGGTCAGTCGCCGGCGGGGCCGTTCGGCTCCGGCGTGCCGCCGGCGTCGGGCGGGGGCGTGAAGCCGGGCGGGAGCGTGGGCGCGCCGCCGGGGTCGTCGCCGCCCGGGTCGTCCTCCTCCTCGGGCCCGTCGCTGACCCGGACGGTGATCGTGGTGCCGGGCTCGGCGGAGCCGGGGCCGGGCGACATCTCGGCGACCGTCCCGCGCGGGTACCGGGAGGGCATCCGGTCGCCGAAGCTGACCTTGAACCCGGCGGACCGGAGCCGGTCGAGGGCGTCCCCGAGGTCCATGCCGCGCACGTCCGGGATGTCGACGCGGTCGAGGCCGCTGCCCTTGCTGAAGAAGTGCCCCGGGGGCCGCTGGAACGGGGTCGCCTCGGTGCCCTGGAGGGCGCCGCGCATGCTCTGCTGCCAGATCGGCGCGGGAAGGGTCGCGCCGTAGACGGCGCCGTAGCAGCGGCCGTCGAGGCAGACGCTCGTCATCGGGTGCTCGTAGCCGCCGCGCGGGTCGCCGACCCAGACGGCGGACGCGAGGTCGGGCGTGTACCCGGCGAACCAGGCGGCGGAGAAGTCGTCGACGGTGCCGGTCTTCCCGGCGGCGGGACGGCCGATGCCCATCCCGGCGGCGGTGCCGTCGGTGAGCACGCCCCGCAGGACGTGGCTGACGCCGTCGGCGACACCCTCGTCCATGGCCTGCCGGCATTCGGCGTCGGGGACGTCGAGCTTCTTCCCGGACGCGTCCACGACCTTCGTGATCGCGACCGGCTCGCAGTACTCGCCGCGGGCGCCGAACGCGGCGTAGGCGGCGGCGAGCCGCAGCGGGGAGACGGGGTTGGAGCCGAGCGTGAACGACGGGTACTGCTCCAGCGGCTTCCCGTCGGCCTGCTTCAACCCGAGTTCCTCGGCCATCTCGACGGTGTCGCAGAGGCCGACCTCCTTCTCCAGGGCGAGGAAGAAGGTGTTGACCGAGTTGCGGGTGCCGGTGACGAGGCTGAACGGGCGGCCGCCCTCGCCGTCGGCGTTGTTGCGCAGGACGGCGTTCGGGTCGCCGACGCGTTCGCCGTCGCAGTTGCGGAACCCGGTCGGCGTGTAGGTGCGGGGCGCCATGAGGCGGGTGCCGAACGGCATGCCCTCGTCCAGCGCGGCGGCCAGCGTGAACGCCTTGAACGTCGACCCGGCCTGCATGCCGATGCTGGAGCCGTGGCTGGCGTCGGCGGCGAAGTTGATCCAGGTCTTGCCGCGCCGGGTGTCGTCGCCCATCTCGCGGCCGACGACCATGGCCTTGATGTGCCCGGTGCCGGGTTCGACCATCGCCTCGGCGGCGGCGAGGTGCGCGTCGTTCTTCGGCGGGACGAACCGTTCGACGGCGCGCTGCGCGGCGCGCTGCGCCTTCGGGTCGAGGGTCGTGTGGATGGTCAGGCCGCCGCGTTTGAGGAGCCGTTCGCGTTCCTTGGCCGTCTCCCCGAACACCTTGTCGGTGAGGATCTCGCGCTGCACGTAGTCGCAGAAGAACGGGGCGTCGCTGGACACGCAGCCGTTGTCGACCTCCTCCAGCTTCAGCTCGACCGGCCGCTCCCTGGCCTTCGCGGCCTCGGCGGGGTCGACCCGGCCGAGCTCGGCCATCCGGTCGAGGACGACGTCGCGGCGTTCGCGCGCCATCTCGGGGTGCTCGACGGGGTTGTAGGCGTGCGGGTAGCGGATGACGCCGGCGAGCAGCGCCGCCTCCCCGAGGTCCAGCTCGGACGCGTGCTTGGAGAAGTAGTGGCGGGACGCGGCCTCGACGCCGTAGGCGCCGTCGCCGAAGTAGGCGATGTTGAGGTAGCGGCGGAGGATCTCGTCCTTGGACAGCCGTTCCTCGATCGCCACCGCGTACCGCAGCTCGCGGATCTTGCGGGCGAGGGTGACCTCCGTGGCGGCCGTCCGCTCGGCGTCCGACTCGGCCTGGACGAGCAGCAGGTTCTTCACGTACTGCTGCGTGATGCCCGAGCCGCCCTGTTCCACGTCGCCGCTGGACAGGTTGGCGGCGAGCGCCCGCAGCGTCCCCTCGGTGTCGAGGGCGCCGTGCTCGTAGAACCGGCTGTCCTCGATCGCGACGACCGCCTCGCGCATGATCGGCGCGATGTCGTCCAGGTCGACGTTCACCCGGTTCTGGTAGAAGAACGTCGCGAGTTTCGAGCCGTCGGCGGCGAGGATCGTGGAGCGCTGCGGGACGCCGAGGCCCTCCAGCCCTTCGGGGGCGTTCTGGAACCAGCGGGCCGCGTCGCGCGCGCCGACGCCCGCGGTGCACGCGGTGGGGATCAGCATGAGGGCGACGAGCAGCCCGGCGAGGCCGCTCAGCGACGCGAGGCCGCGGACGGCGCGCGCCTTCTCGGCGCGGGTGGTGGTCCCGGTCAGCCACCGGCGCCGCCGGCGGCCGGATCCGGACACGGGGACGAGTCTCCCGCTCCCGCCACTGCGGTCACTCGCGTCGACTTCCGTCTCGGCCGGCACGGGCCCAGCGTAGACGGGCGTCCCCCGCCGGACCACCCCATCGGGGAGTATCCGGTCGAAGTCCCCCTTGTCAGGCGCGCGGCTGTCGCCGTTCCCAGGCACGGACACGATCACGGAATACCCGCGAAACGGCGCGCAACTCCGCTTCGGGGTCCAGACCCGCCTCCCGCGCCTCGGCGACGAGCGCGAACAGCCGCGCCCCGAGCCCGCTCACCGCGGGGTCGCCCGTCCCGTCCTCCCCGGACGCGGGCGCGAGGTCGGCGGGCGCCTTCATCCGCGCGGCGCGGCGCTGCAACTGCGCCGCCAGCGACAGCGCCGGCTGCGCCATCGGGACGCCGTCGAGCGCGGACGCGTCCGCGCCGTGCTTCGCCTCCCGTTCGGCCGCCTTGATCTGGTCCCAGTTCGCGTTGACCTCGTCGGCGCCGCTCACCGCGACGCCCGCGAACACGTGCGGGTGCCGCCGGACGAGCTTGTCGACGATGCCCGCGGCGACGTCGTCGATCGTGAACCGCGTGCCGTCCGTCCGCTCCGCCGCCACCACCGAGTGGAACGCGACCTGCATGAGCACGTCCCCCAGCTCCTCGCGCAGCGCGCCCAGGTCGCCGGACTCGACCGTGTCGAGGACCTCGTACGACTCCTCCAGCAGGTACGGGACGAGCGACGCGTGCGTCTGCTCGCGGTCCCACGGGCATTCGCGGCGCAGCGTGTCCATCACCGACACCAGGTCGAGGAGCCGCGCGCCCGGCAGGTCGTACGAGCCGTGCAGCACCTCGACGTCCAGCGGGTCGGCGACGACCAGGGCGCCGATCTCGCGGAGCAGCGCCTCGTCGCCCTCGGGCGCCGCCACCCACACGACGTCCGCGGCCCGGGCGGCGGCGACCAGCGCGGCCGGGTCCGGCGCGGGCGCCTCCTCGACGGCGACCTCCGCGTCGGCGAGCGACGGCAGCAGCGGGTGCCCGGCGGGCGCGAGGACGCGCGCGGCCGTGCGGAGCCGCTCCCAGGCGCGCCAGGTCAGCAGGCCGGGCGCGACGCGGTGGGTGGTGGCCAGCAGGGTCAGGCTCATGCTTCGGAGGATCCCGTTCCGGGGGTCGACAGCTCGTTGGACACCGGCCCGATCGCGACCCGCTGCGGGTCGAACGTGCCGTACCGGGGGTTGATCTCGACGTCCATCGCGGTGGCCGTCTCGACGAGCAGGGTCTGGAACCGCTGCGTCGCCCGCATGTTCGCGGGGCTCTGCGGGGCGCCGTCCGCGCCGAAGTGCCGCATCAGGGCGTCCTGGACGGCCATGAACCGCGCGAACTCGCGGGTGCGCTCGCGCGGCAGGCCGCTCGCGAGCGTGATCGTCTCGGCGCCGGCGCCGCGGCGCTCCAGCAGCTCGACGACCTCGGCGGTCCGGCCGCCCGACACGGTGACGCCCGCGCGTTCGGCGGCCTCGTCGGCGATCCGGAACGAGACGAGGAGGTTCAGCGCGCCCCGCATGTCGGCCTCGCCCGGCTCCGCCGGCGCGGTGCCGAGCTCGCCGCTCTGGGCGGCGCCGTTGCCGGACCGCGCCCACATCTGCCCGGCGGCCGGGTCGCTCTGGAGCTGCCCCCACCAGGTCTCGACGGTGTCGCCGAGCGTGCGGACGGTGATGCGCTCGCCGTCGACGAGGGCGGCGGTGCCCGCCTTCGGTGCCGCGTCGCAGCCGGCGATCGCGCCCGCGGCCAGGAACGCGGCGAGCGCGACGGCCGGCGCGCGCCTCAGGGACTTACCGGGCACGGGACCTCCACTCCTCGGTGATCGGATACGTCGCGGCAGCCTACTTGGCCGACCCCGCGGCGGGCGAGGACTCCAGGAACAGGGCGTCCACCAGGTCGCTCGCCCAGGCCAGCAGCTCCTGGTCGCGCAGCGGGCGGCCGCCGAGCGGCTTCGTCTTCGGCATCGGCACCAGCAGCGTCTCGTTCGCGGCCTTGAGGATGCTCTTCGGGTAGAGCCGGTTCAGCCGGACCTGCCGCGAGTCGGGCAGGTCGACGGGCGTGAACTTGACGAAGTTGCCCTGCAGGGTGACGTCGTTCAGCCCCGCCTTGCGCGCCTTCGCCCGGAACCGCGCCACCTCCAGCAGGTTCAGCACCGGGACGGGCAGGGGGCCGAACCGGTCCTTCAGCTCGTCGTGGACGACCGTGATCTCGTCCTCGGAGGTGATCGCGGCGATGCGGCGGTAGGCGTCCAGGCGGAGCCGCTCCCCCGGCACGTACTCGTGCGGCAGGTGCGCGTCCACCGGCAGCTCGACCTTCGTCTCGACCTGCTCCGGCTCGCCGCCCTCCTTCAGCTCCCGGACCGCCTCCCCGACCATCCGGACGTACAGGTCGAACCCGACGCCCGCGACGTGCCCGGACTGCTCGGCGCCCAGGATGTTGCCCGCGCCGCGGATCTCCAGGTCCTTCATCGCGACGTACATGCCCGCGCCGATCTCGGTGTGCTGCGCGAGCGTCGCGAGCCGCTCGTGCGCCGTCTCCGTCAGCGGCGTCTCCGGCGGGTACAGGAAGTACGCGTACGCCCGCTCCCGGCCGCGCCCGACCCGGCCGCGAAGCTGGTGCAGCTGCGACAGCCCGTACATGTCGGCGCGGTCGACGATCAGGGTGTTGGCGTTGGGGACGTCCAGGCCCGACTCGACGATCGTCGTCGCGACCAGCACGTCGTAGTTCTTCTCCCAGAAGTCGACCATGACGCGTTCGAGCTGCTGCTCGTTCATCTGGCCGTGCGCGGTCGCGATCCGCGCCTCCGGGACGAGCCGCGCCAGGTTCGCCGCGACCTTGTCGATCGACCGCACCCGGTTGTGCACGAAGAACACCTGGCCCTCGCGCAGCAGTTCCCGGCGGATCGCCGCCGCGATCTGCTTCTCCTGGTACGGCCCGACGAACGTGAGGATCGGGTGCCGCTCCTCCGGCGGGGTCAGGATCGTCGACATCTCCCGGATGCCGGTCAGCCCCATCTCGAGCGTCCGCGGGATCGGCGTCGCCGACATCGCGAGGACGTCCACCTGCGTCCGGAGGCGCTTCAGCTCCTCCTTGTGCTCGACGCCGAACCGCTGCTCCTCGTCGATGATCACCAGGCCGAGGTTCTTGAACCGGGTCTGCGACGTCAGGATCCGGTGCGTGCCGACGACGACGTCGACCGTCCCGTTCGCCAGGCCCTCCAGCGTCGCCTCGATCTCCTTGTCGGTCTGGAACCGGCTGATCGGCTTCACCTGCACGGGGAACGCCGCGAACCGCTCGGTGAACGTCGACAGGTGCTGCTGCACCAGCAGCGTCGTCGGCACCAGCACCGCGACCTGCTTGCCGTCCTGGACGGCCTTGAACGCCGCCCGCACCGCGATCTCGGTCTTGCCGTAGCCGACGTCGCCGCAGATCAGCCGGTCCATCGGGACGGGCTTTTCCATGTCGGCCTTGACCTCGTCGATCGCGGCGAGCTGGTCGGGCGTCTCCACGTACGGGAACGCGTCCTCCAGCTCCCGCTGCCACGGCGTGTCCGCGCCGAACGCGTGCCCCGGGCTCGCCATCCGCGCCGAGTACAGCCGGATCAGCTCCCCGGCGATCTGCCGGACCGCCTTGCGCGCCCGCGACTTCGCCTTCTGCCAGTCGGCGCCGCCGAGCCGGTGCAGGCTCGGCGCCTCCCCGCCCACGTACCGGGTCAGCTCCTCGAGCTGGTCGGTCGGGACGAACAGCCGGTCGCTCTTGGCGTACTCGAGGATGAGGTACTCGCGGGTCGCGCCCTGCACGGTGCGGCTGACCATCTCCACGTACCGTCCGACGCCGTGCTGCTCGTGCACCACGTAGTCGCCGGGACGAAGCTGCAGCGGGTCGATGCCGCCGCGCCGCCGCGACGGCATCCGCCGCGCGTCCTTGGTGGACGACCGCTGCCCCGACAGGTCGGTCTCGGTGAGCACCGCGAGCTTCACGTGCTCCCACGTGAAGCCGTTCTCCAGCAGCCCGGTCGTCACGTTCACGATCGACGGGTCGGGCACGGCGGCCACGTCGGTGAGCCGCGCGCCGAGGCCCTCGTCGCCGACGAGCTGGACGAGCCGTTCCGCGGGGCCGTGCCCGGCGGTGACGAGCACGACCCGCCAGCCGCCGTCGATCCAGCCCTTCAGGTCGGCCACGACCCGGCCGGTGTCGCCCCGGTACGCCTCGGCCGCGCGCGTCCCGAGGTCGAGCAGTTCGGCGTCGTCGTCGGGCAGCGCCTCGTCCGCCGCGGCCGCGCCGGACTCGTCCGCCGCGCCGGGCGTCAGCGCCGTGACCGTCCACCGCGGCAGGCCCAGCTCCCGGCTGTGCAGCCGCACCTCCTCCAGGGAGCGGAACGCGGCGGCGCCCAGGTCGATCGGCGCCTCCCCGCCCGCGGCCGCGTTCACCCAGCTCGCCTCGAGGAACTCCTGGCTGGTGCGGACGAGCTCGACCGAGCGCGTCCGGATCCGCTCGGGCTCGCACACCAGCAGCACCGAGCCGTCCGGCAGCAGGTCCGTCAGCAGCTCCATGCTGTCGGCGAGGACGGGCGAGAACGCCTCCATGCCCTCGACGGTGTCGCCGTCGGCGATCCGGCCGAGGATGTCCTCCAGCGCGGGATGCTCGGCGGCCAGCGCGCGCGCCCGCTCCCGCACCTGCGCGGTCAGCGGCAGCTCCCGGCACGGCGGCGCCCACAGCCCGCCCTGCGCCACTTCCAGGCTCCGTTGGTCGGCCGCCTTGAAGTAGCGGATCTCCTCGACGGTGTCGCCCCAGAACTCCACCCGCAGCGGGTGCTCCTCGGTCGGCGGGAACACGTCCAGGATCCCGCCGCGCACCGCGATCTCGCCGCGCTTCTCCACCAGGTCGACCCGGTGGTACCCGGCGTCGACGAGGCGGCGGACCGTGTCGTCCATGTCGGCGTCCACGCCGGACGCCAGCCGCACCGGCTCGAGGTCCGCCAGGCCCGACACGATCGGTTGCAGCACCGCCCGCACCGGCGTGACCACGACGTCCAGGCGCCCGCCCTTGCCGCCGGGCCCGCCGTCCGGCGTGGGGTCGGCGCTGTCGGCATCGGGGTGGACGAGGCGGCGCAGCACCGCGAGCCGCTGCCCGACGGTGTCCGAGCGCGGCGACAGCTTCTCGTGCGGCAGCGTCTCCCAGGCCGGGAAGTGCGCCACCCGTCCCGGGTCGAGCAGGCTCGACAGGGCGGTGGTCAGGTCCTCGGCCTCCCGGCCGGTCGCCGTCACCGCCAGCACGGTCCCGCCCGTCCCGCCCGGCCCGCCGGACACGCGGCGGCTCAGCGCCGCGGCCAGGACCGGCCACAGCGCGGGCGGCGCGACCACCTGATGGTCGGTGCGCACCCGCTCCAGCGCGCGTGCCAGCCCGGCATCGGTGCACGCCAGATCGACAAGTCCAGAAAGCGTCATGTTCGCCCGCTCAATCGCAAAGACCCCGAGGCAGGGCAGCCCGAAGACCCGGAATCCCGCGTGGACCCGGTACCGCCTACCAGGGTACGCGCCCCGCCGACCCGCCCGCGTGTCCACCGGCGCGACCAGCGCCGATTGCGGAGCGCGACACGGCCGTTACCAAGAATACGCAAATAGCGGACAGAGTGCATCCGGACGGTTACGCTGCGGAACTGTGACCGATCTGCGTACGCCGCCGGTCGACGGCGGCGATCTCTTCTCCGAACGCGCCCGGCAGTACGCCCTCGAGAAGCCCCTGCAGCGGATCCACATCCTGGAGGCCGGATGCGGCTGGGGCACGGGGCTGAACCTCGGCGACCGCGCCCACGTCGTCACCGGCGTCGACATGGACGTCCCGGAACTGCGCGCGTACACCTGCGAGCGCACCGACCTGGACTCCTGGCACCTGGGCGACCTGCGCACCGTCCCGCTGCCGCCGCGCTCCTACGACGTGGTCCACGCGTCCTACCTCATCGAACGGGTCCCGCACGCGGAGATCGTGCTGGACCGGTTCGTCGCCGCGCTCAAGCCCGGCGGGCTGCTGCTGGTGCGGATGCGCGACCGCGACACCGCGTTCGGCTTCCTCGACCGCACGCTCCCGAACCGGCTCCGGCCCGGCCGCCGGCGCCGCCGGGCGCGCCCCGGACGGGCGCCGCGCGGCGCGCACGCCCGCGTCGAACCCGACGCCGCCGGGCGGGAGGCCGGGCAGGAGGCCGGGCGGGAACCCCGGCAGGACCCCCGGCAGGAGGCCGCGCCCGCGCCGCGCCCGCTCACCGCGCCGCCGCCCGCCGTCTACGACCGGGTCGCGTCCCGGCGGGGCCTCCGCTGGTACTGCACGATGCGGGGGCTCGTGGTCGCCGAGGAGTACACGTCCCGGGCCTCCCTCGACGGCCTCGGGGCCGGAACCGGCCCCGCCGACCTGCTGTGCCGGCTCGTCGCGGTCTGCACCCGGGGGCGCCTCACCGCAGCGCACAGCGACGTGACGCTGGTCATCCGCAAACCCGAGAACCGTTTCGCCCGGGTCATCTGAGGCGGTCACGGGCGCGCCGGAGATGCGGGCACACGAGCGGCCACAGTATTTTCTGCTGCGCGAACACGTTCCCACCTGGATCAGCCCGGCACCGTCCCGGGCAAGATCGGAGATCGCGGTGACCGCCGAAGCCGGCCTTCCCGACACGCTGCGCGACCTGCCCGCCTGGACGCCGGAACCCGTGGAGCTCGCCGACCTGGAGCTGATCCTGGCCGGCGTCTACCGGCCGCTCAAGGGCTTCCTGGGCTCGTTCGACACGGCGATGGTCATCGCCGGCGGCCGGCTGGCCGACGGCACGCCGTGGCCCGTGCCGGTCACCCTGTCGGTCCCGAAGGAGCTCACCGAGCACGACCGGCTCGTCCTGCAGGACCCCGAGGGCGTCCCCCTCGCCGTCCTGACCGTGGAGGAGCGCTGGCAGGACCCGACGTCCGGCGACCAGCGCCTCGCGGGCCCGCTGGAAGCCCTCCGCGCCCCCGCGCACGGACCGTTCCACGCGATGCGCCGCCGCCCCGACGAGATGGAACCGGCGGCCGGGCCGGTCCTGGCCGTCGCCACCCGCGACTTCCTGCACCGCCGCCAGCTCGGCCAGATCCGCCAGGTCGCCGAGCGCCTCGGCGCCCGCGTCCTGCTGATGCCGCTGCTCGGCGGCGGGCACGACGAGTCCCTCGTGCGCGCGCTGCTCGCCGTCCGCCGCGAACTGCCCGACGACGTCCGCGTGGTGCCCGTCCCGCTGCCCGACCGCGGCGACGACGACCGGGACATCGTCCTGCGCGCCCACGTCGCCGCCGCCTACGGCGCGACGCACCTGCTCGCCGAGCGCGAGGTCGAGGACGTCCCGATCCCCATCGCCGTCCCCGAGCCGTGGGCGTACGACGCCGACGTCGAGGTGTGGCGCCCCGTCGCCCGCATCGAGCCCGACCACGTCCAGGCCGAGCTGAGCCCCGAACGCCTCGGCGAGCTCCTCGACGCGGGCGAGCCCGTCCCCGACTGGTTCACTCCGCCCGCCGTCGCCGCCGAACTCGCCGTCGCCCGTCCGCCCAAGCGCTCGCGCGGCATCACCGTCTTCTTCACCGGCCTGTCGGGCTCCGGCAAGTCGACCGTCGCGCGCGGCCTCGCCGACGCCCTCATCGAGCGCGGCGGCCGCACCGTCACCCTCCTGGACGGCGACGTCGTGCGCCGCATGCTGTCCGCGGGGCTCACCTTCTCCCGTCCCGACCGCGACCTCAACATCCGCCGCATCGGCTTCGTCGCGGCCGAGATCACCCGCCACGGCGGCGTCGCGATCTGCGCGCCGATCGCCCCGTACGCGGCCACGCGCGCCGAGGTGCGCCGGATGGTGGAGGCCCACGGCGACTTCGTCCTCGTGCACGTCGCCACGCCCCTCGAAGAGTGCGAGCGCCGCGACCGCAAGGGCCTGTACGCGAAGGCCCGCGCCGGACTCATCCCCGAGTTCACCGGCGTCTCCGACCCCTACGAGGAGCCGGACGACGCCGATCTCACGATCGACACGTCGGCCCTCACCCCCGACGAGGCCGTCGGCCGCGTCCTCACCCTCCTCGCCGAAGGCGACTGGATCCGCCCCGCCTGACCCGCCCGCCTGACCCGCCGATCCGGCCCGCACCACGCCCCGTCGCCGCACGTGGCGCCGGGGTGTGGCGTTTGTCCTGGCCGGGGCGGGTTACGAAGGCGGAGGCGCGTCCCCTACCGTAATAACGAGTTTCCCTATATGTCTGGTAGGTCATGGCGATGGACTTCGATTGGCCGATGGCGCTGGGGTCGTTCCTGGTCGCCATCGTCGTCGGGCTCACCGGCATGGGCGGCGGCGCGCTGATGACGCCGATGCTCGTCACCTTCTTCGGGGTCAGCCCCCTCGCGGCGGTCTCCAGCGATCTCGCCGCGTCCGCCGTGATGAAACCCGTCGGCAGCGCCGTGCACTACCGCCAGGGCACCGTCGACATGCGCCTCGTCGGCTGGCTGTGCGCCGGGTCGGTGCCCGCCGCGTTCTGCGGCGTGCTCGTCCCGCGGGCGCTCGGCGACGGGGAGGCCGTGCACGACTTCATCGAGCTGGCGATGGGCATCGCGCTGCTCGTGGCCGCCGCGGGGATCCTGGTCCGCGCCGTGCTGGCGCGCCGCGCGCGCCCGGACGGCGACGGCGAGGGCCGCATCACCGTGCGTCCCGTCCCGACCGTGCTCGTCGGCGCCGTCGGCGGCCTGGTCGTGGGCATCACGTCGGTGGGGTCCGGCTCGCTGATCATCGTCGCGCTGCTGCTGCTGTACCCGGCGCTGAAGCCGAACCACCTGGTGGGGACGGACCTGCTGCAGGCCGTCCCGCTGGTGTTCGCCGCCGCGCTCGGGCACCTGCTCTTCGGCGACTTCCGGCTGGAGGTCACCGCCGCGCTGCTCGTCGGGTCGATCCCGGGGGTCTACCTCGGCTCGCGGATCTCCTCCCGAGCCCCCGCCGGGCTCATCCGCCGCCTGCTCGTGCTCGTCCTGGTCGCCTCCGCGCTGAACATGTTCGGCGTCGGCGTGGTCCCGCTGGCCTGGACGATCGCCGCGCTCGCCGCCGCGGCCGCGGCCACCTGGCTCGCCGGGCGGAGGAAGCGGGATACAGTGCCCTCCGGGCCGCCGGATGAAGCCGGAGAAACAGGAAAGCGGAGCGCACGTGGACGATCGATGGCCGCACCAGACCGTTGACGTGCTGGGCGTGCGCGTCAGCCGCATCGGCGTCGGCGAGTTGCGCGCGTTCGTCGCCGCCGCCGTCAAGGACCGGACGAAGCTGACGATCACGTTCGCGAACCCCGACTACGTCCGGAAGGCGCAGAAGGACCACGCGCTGCGCGACCTCATGAACGGGTTCGACCTCAACCTGCCGGACGGGTGGGGCGTGGTGCTGGCCGCGAAGATCTTCGGCCGGCCGGTGCCGGGGCGGATGGCGAACGACGACCTGACCGACGACCTGTTCGGGCAGCCCGCCGAGGAGGGCTGGCGCGTCTACCTGTTCGGCAACGCGCCCGGCGTCGCCGACGAGGCCGCGCACAACCTGCGGGCCTGGTTCCCCGGGCTCGCGATCGCCGGCACGCAGCACGGGCACTGGGCGCAGGACGGCGTCCTGCCGCCCGCGACCGCGGAACGGCTCGTCGCCGAGATCAACGAGGCGGCGCCCGACATCCTGCACGTCGGCCTGGGGACGCCGCTCCAGCAGCGGTTCGTCGCCGAGTACCGCGACCGCATCGAGGCGCCCGTCATCATCACGTGCGGCGCGTACTTCGAGCATCTCGCCGAGCGCCGCGAGTACTACCCGCCGTGGGTCCTGAAGCTGCGGGTCGGGTTCCTGTACCGGCTCGCCCGCGAACCCCGCCGGCTGTGGCGCCGCTACACCATCGAACTGGGCTCCTACCTGGGGCGCGTCCTCCTGCACCGGATCCGGCACGGCAAGCAGTCCTGATCCGGACGGGGACGGCCGTCCGCGATTCCCGGACGCGGTGATCGATCGCGTGGTAGAACATGCCGGGTCAACGCCCATCCCCCGGAGACCGACATGCGCAAGCGCTCCGCCGCCGCGGCGACCCTCCTCGGCGCCGCACTGCTGTTCCCGGCCGCGGCCTCGGCCGACATGGCCCATCCATCGGTCGTCTCGGCCGACCCGGTGGACACGACGCCGCACGTCCTGGACGGGACGGTCCGCGCCATCGCGGTCGTCGGGTCCACGGTCGTCGCCGGCGGCAACTTCGAGCAGGTGCGGAACGCGGGGCAGAGCGCGAAGGCGGCCCGCGCGAACCTGTTCGCGTTCGACCTGGCCACCGGGAAGATCAGCACGACGTTCGTCCCGAAGATCGACGGCACCGTGTACGCGCTGCAGCCCGGCCCGAACGGCACGGTCTACGTGGGCGGCCGGTTCAAGAACGCCTCGGGCGTCAAGACCGGGCCCCTCGCGCAGCTCCAGGTGTCGACCGGCAAGGTCGTGACGTCGTTCAAGCCCGGCATCCCGTGGGGACGCGTCTCCAGCATGGTGCGGCGCGACGGCCGGCTGTACGTCGGCGGGACGTTCACGAAGGTCGGCAAGACCGCGGTCACCGGCCTGGCCCGGCTCAACGCCGCCACCGGCGCCGTCGACCCGACGTTCGACATCACGCTGAGCGCGCCGCGCGCCGGCGAGCTGAAGGTCCAGAACCTCATCGTGAACCCGCAGGACACCCGGATGGTCGTCAACGGCACGTTCACCCGGGCGGAGGGCCAGCGCCGCTACCAGATCGCGATGATCGACACGGCGAAGACGGCGAAGCTGTCGACCTGGGCGACCGATGCGTACACGTCGCCGTGCAACCGGACGGCGTTCGACACGTACATGCGCGGCATGGACTTCTCCCCGGACGGCTCCTACTTCGTCGTCACCACGACCGGCGGCCCGTACGGCCCCCGCCAGATGTGCGACACCGCGGCCCGCTTCGAGGCGAACAAGACCGGTTCCGGCCAGAAGGCGACGTGGGTCAACCACACCGGCGGCGACACGCTGCTGTCCACGGCCGTCACCGGCGCCGCCGTCTACGTCGGCGGCCACCAGCGGTGGATGGACAACCCGTACGGTTCCGACTCCCCTGGTCCGGGCGCCGTCGCACGTCCCGGGATCGCGGCGCTGAACCCGGCGACCGGCAAGGCCCTGTCGTGGAACCCGACCCGCAGCCGCGGCCACGGTGTCGAGGCGCTCGTCGCGACCCCCAAGGGGCTGCTGGTGGGCAGCGACACCGATCAACTCGGCCGCGAGTTCCATGGGCGAATCGGGATGTTCCCGCTACGGTAAGTCTGCACTGGCGAGAGGAGCGGGCATGACGGGGTGGGAACGGCACGGCGAAGCGCCGCCGAACTTCGGGCGACCCGCCGGACCGGACGGACGACGCGGGCGGAACCGCCGCCTCCGCCGGGCCTCCGCGGCGCGGGCCCGGTCGCGCGCCCGGCGGGCGCTGCGCGTGACGGCGCTCGGCACCGCCCTCGCCGCCGGAGCGGGCGCGGCCCTGGTGTTCGCGCCCGGCGACCTGTCCCGGACGGCCCCGATCGACGGCACCGACCGGATCACCGTCGTGCCCGCGTCCGCCGACACCTACGTCAGCCGCGAGAAGCCCGACTCGGCCCGCGGCGCGCACGCCGTCGTGACCGCGTCCGCGTGGCCCGGCTGGCACACCGAGGGCTACGTGGCGTTCACCGTCCCGTCGACGGCGGCGCCGTTCCGGTCGGCGCGGCTGGAGCTGACCCTCGAACGGTTCGACCACCTGCCCGACCGGGTGGAGCTGCGGGAGCTGCCCGGCGGCTGGTCGGAACACGAGACGACCTGGCGGAACCGGCCCGGCCCGGGACGTCCGCTGGCCGAGGTGCCGATGCCCCGCCCGGACGCCCCCGGCGGGACGGACGGGCGCGTCACGATCGACGTCAGCCGCTGGGTCGGCGGGCCCGGCGACTACGCGTTCGCGCTCGTGAACCCGCAGAAGCACACGTCCGTCCGGTTCCGGGCGGGCGAGACCGCCGCGGGGCCCCGGCTCGTCCTGTCCCCGGAGGCGCCCGCCGCGACGCCCGCGCCGCCGGCGAGCGCCGCGCCGAGCCCGTCCCGCACGGCGCGTCCGTCCACGCCTCCGCGCGCCCGTGACGCGGCCCCGGCGCCCGCGCCGTCGTCGCGCGCGCCCGGCGGGTCCGGCGGGGACGACGGCGGTGGCGGCGGCTCCCCGAGGACGGACGCCAGGACGCTGTGCGGCGTCTCGCTGGAGGTCGACAAGGGGCAGACGCACCTGGAGGCCCTCGCGGAGGCCGAAGGCCGCTACGGCCGCCTGGGAATGGTCCGCAACTTCTACCCGGGCGCGCCCGGCGCGTGGCCGGGCCGGTTCGGCGGCGAACTCGGCAAGCGCCCGACCGTCGTGTCGTTCAAGATGAACCCGCGCGACGTCCTCGCCGGGAAGTACGACTCCAAGATGGCCCGGTGGTTCGCGGACGCCCCCGACGACCGGGACGTCTACTGGGTGTACTACCACGAGCCCGAGGACAACATCGCGGACGGCCACTTCACCGCGGCCGACTACCGGGCCGCGTGGCGGCGCCTCGCGGGCCTCGCCGACCGCGCCGGCAACCCGCGCCTGAAGGCCACGCTCGTCCTCATGAGCTGGAGCCTCGAGGCCGAGTCGAAGCGGAACTGGCGCGACTACTACCCGGGCAGGGACGTCATCGAGGTCCTCGGCTGGGACACCTACAACCTCGCCAAGGACCGGTACCAGACGCCCGCCGAGATGTACTCGAAGGTGCTCGCGGTCAGCGAGCAGGAGGACCTGCCGTTCGGCGTCGCCGAGACCGGCGCCCACCTCATCCCCGGCGACAACGGCACGAAGCGCGCCGCGTGGCTGCGGTCCATGACGCGGTACCTGGAGGAGAACGACGCCCTGTGGGTCGCCTACTTCGACCTCGACTGGCCGACCGGCGACTACCGCCTCCTCGACGCGCCCAGCATCAAGGCGTGGAACGACTTTTGCTGACCCCCGCCTGACCCTTCCACACGACGGCGGCCGGCCCGGAGCGACGCTCCGGGCCGGCCGCCGTCGGCGTTCCCATGCCCCGGCCCGGCCGCCCGCCGGACCCCGGCCCCGCGAACGGCCCGGTACGGCACCGGCGCCTCCCGTGTACGACCGCCTCACGCCACCGGGACGGCCACGGCCCGCCGGGGCGAGGCCTGGGCAGGTCACGCCCTCGACGGCCGGTCTCCGCCCCGCACACGCCCGCCGGCGGGGCGTGCCGCCCGCCGCGACGGCGACGGCCCGCCCGGAACGGATTCCGGGCGGGCCGTGCGTACGGGTCGTCCGTCAGCCCGCGGGGCGCAGGACGACCGACCACATCAGGCCGCGGCTCGACGCGTTCGTCGTCGCGGTGAGGGGGCCGTGGGCGCCGGTGGCGACGGCGCCGCCGCTGTCGACGAGCAGCGACGTGACGCGGCCGCTGCCGGTGCCGATGCTGACGGCGCGCTGCGTGCCGGCCGACGGCGGCGTCCAGGCCGTCGTCGTGGACGACTTGTCGGACCAGTAGGACACGACCCAGCTGCCGGGCTCGGCGACCGTGACCTGCGGCGCCCTGTGCTCGGCGGTGCTGTCGACCGCCTTCGCCGACGCCGCGACCGGCGAGGCCGCGGTGCCGGAGTAGGCGGCGAGCCGCAGGCCGACCTTGGCGAAGTCGCCGACGCCGACGGTGACGGTCGATCCGGCGTCGCCCGCCGCCGCGACCTTCTGCCACAGCGTCGAGCGGGAGACGCCGTTGGTCTGCGTGCCGACCTCGGTCCACCCGGCGGGCGGGGTGATGTCGGACGAGTCGGTGTTGAAGGTCGCGAACAGCAGCATCGCGTCGCCGGCCTGGACGCCGGGCGGCACGGTGACGGTGGCGCTCTTGGTGTTCTCGTTGTAGCCCGCGGTGCCGCGGAACGCGACGGGCACCTGGTCCTCGGCGACGGTGACGGTCTGCTGTGCGGTGTCGGTGCCGCCCCGGTTGTCGGTGACGGTGAGCTTGACCGTGTAGTCGCCGGGCTCGGCGTACGTGTGCTGCGGCGTCACGCCCGTCCCCGTCTCGCCGTCGCCGAAGTCCCAGGCGAAGGACTCGACCGTGCCGTCGGGGTCCGTGGAGGCGGAGCCGTCGAAGGCGCAGCCGAGGCCGGTGCAGGTGCGGGTGAACGCCGCCGCGGGCTTGCCGTTGGGCTCGGCGGCGTGCAGGAAGACCGTGCGGCCGCGCCAGTCGCCGCCGTCGACGACGACGGGGGTGCCGCCCGGGACGCCCGCGGCGAAGGCGAGCGCCCGCAGCTTCCCGTCGTTGTTGTCGACGTAGTACAGCTTGCCGCCGGAGACGAACATGCCGCCGACCGTCCGCCAGTCGACCGCGGGGAGGTTGTTCGTCGCGGTGTACTCGATCGCGCCGACCACGCCGCTCTCCGGCGTGAAGTGGCGGTAGCGCAGGGCCGCGTCGCCGCGCGTGTAGTAGATCTTGCCGTCCGAGTAGAACATGCCCTGGATGGTGCGGACCTGCGTGTGCCAGGTGGTCATCGGGACGAGCTGGTCGGCGGTGTCGATCGGGGTCTGCGCGCCGAGCGCGGTGCCGTCGAACGTGCGGGAGTAGAAGCCGCCGTCGGAGCCGCCGTAGTAGAGGCGGCCGCTGAGCATGAACGCGCCGCGGGCGTTGCGCCAGTCGACTCCGGCGGTGGAGCCGTTCTGCACGGGTCCGGCGGTGGAGCCGTCGAACGAGCGGTGCCTGAGGTAGTTCTGCGCGCCGAGGCCGATGCCGCCCGCGTAGTACACCTCGCCGGGCAGCTCGCCGGGCTCCAGCACCGGCAGCGCGGTGCCGCCGGCGGCGGGGAACATCGCGACCTTCTGGTGCGTCTCGCCGCCCGCGATGTCGGTGTCGCTGCCGATCCACACGCCCTGGCCGGTGGCGAGGATGTCGAAGACGCCGACGCCGCGGGCGCGGCCCGGGTTCCAGGTGAACGGGAGGCCGGTGAGCGGGTCGAGGGCGGCGATGCCCTCGCGGGCGACCGCGCCCTGGCCGGCACGGTCGGACGCGAACGGGTTGTTGGCCCAGCGGAAGTGACCGCCGACGTACACGGCGTCGTCGGTGACCTCGACGGCGTAGGAGGTGTCGCCGCCGGTCCAGTTCGTCCAGGTCGGCTGCTTGCCGGTGCCGTTGGCGACGTTCTCCCAGCGGGCGTGCGTGTCGCACAGCAGGGTGGAGCCGCGGTGGCCGCCGGTGGTGGTGACGACGAAGAACGAGCCGTCCGGCGCGAAGTCGACGTCGCGCATGTACGTGTCGAACGACGCGGAGCACTGGTCGGCGTACCGGGCCGTGTGCCAGTTCGCGAGCGCCGCCTTCGAGCCCGTCAGGTCGAGCATGAAGATCTGCGGGCGGGACTGGCCGGCGACGGACGTGAAGTTGCCGACGCCGACGAGGCGGGAGCCGTCCGGCGTGACGTCCATCTTGATGACGGCGGTGTAGCCGCCGTTCTGGGTGCCGGTGACGGGCAGGTCGTAGAACGCGTCGCGGGCGCCGGTGGCCGGGTTCAGCGTGGCGAGCCCGGTCTGCGCGACGCCGCTCACGTGCGTGAACTGCCCGGCGACGTAGAGCCGGCCGCCGGCCATCCGCAGGTCGCGGACCCGGCCGGTGACGTCCGGCTGGAACGCGGCGACCGGTGCCCCGGTGTCGGCGTCGATCCGGGCGAGCTTGCGGTGGGTCTGGCCGTCGACGGCGTTGAAGCTGCCGCCGATGTAGAGGCTCTCGCCGTCGGGCGCCGGCAGGATCGCGCTGACCTCGCCCGCGTCCACGACCGGGTCGAAGGCCGTGTCGAGCCGCCCGGTGGCGGCGTCGAACGCCAGCAGCCGGGCGCGGTTCACGACCGGCTTGTTCGCTCCCGCCTCCTTGACCTGGGTGAACGAGCCCCCGAGGTAGATGGTGTCGCCGACCTGGACGATCGACTTGACCGATCCGTCCTGGACGTGCGGGGTGAAATCAACGGGGTTCTCGCTCACCAGGGAGCCGCCGGGGGCCGCGGCGGCCGTCCCGCTTCCGGCGACACCGATCCCGGCGGCGACCAGCGCCGTAGCCGTGGCAAAGGTGCACAGTCTTCTCCAGCGCACGCGTGTTCTCCTCAAACGGTACTGCCGAACGAACGACATCCCCCGACGCGCCCAGCCTCATGGGCGTCAAGCCGGGTAACACTACCGCCTGCGACCCTCGCCGTTCCGGGCCAACCCCCACATTTCCGCCGGTTGCCCGAAGGTGGCCACGCGGGGCGGCACGGCTCGTGCATCATGCGGGCATCCGGCGCATCCCGGCGCGGAGGTTAGGATCCAATACTTCATCGGTAAAGGGAGGGACACGTGGCCGGCACGGTGACGCGACGTTCCCCCGGCGGGCGGCGCGCGGGAACGCCCCTTCCCGACGAGCCGGACCCGGCCCTCCCCCGGCTGCCCGCGCGGACGGACCCGCCGCTCGTCCGGCTGAGCCCCGGCTGGCCGCTGACCGCGATCTTCCTGCTGTTCCCGCTGTGGTGGCTGCTCGGCCTGGGCTCGCTGATCTTCATGATCATGGCGATCCCGATGGGGCTGTACCTGTGGCGGCGCCGCGACCGGATCGTCACCCCGCGCGGTTTCGGCCCGTGGCTGCTGTTCCTGGTCTGGGTGCTGTTCGGCGCGGCGACGCTGTGGGCCGAGGTGCCGGGCACGCAGCAGAGCGGCGGCGCCGGACGGCTGCTGGTGTTCCTGTGGCGGTACGCGTGGTACCTGGCGTGCACGATCGTGCTGCTCTACATCGGCAACACCAAGGAACGGGACCTGCCCACGGGCAAGATCGGGAACCTGCTCGGGGTCATGTTCATCGTGACGACGTTCGGCGGGATGATCGGCCTGCTGGTGCCGAACCTGCAACTGACGTCGCCGGTGGAGATGCTGCTGCCGAACTCGCTGGCGTCCAACGCGTTCATCGAGGACATCGTCCACCCGAAGACGGCCGAGGTGGAGGCGATCCTCGGGTACGAGCAGGCGCGGCCGATGGCGCCGTTCGCCTACGCCAACACCTGGGGCGCCGCGTACGCGCTGTTCCTCCCGTTCTTCCTGATCACGTGGGTGGCGCGGGCGCGCGGGGCGAAGCGGGCCGCCGGCGTCACGATCCTGGTCATGTCGCTGTGGCCGGTCGTGTACTCGCTGAACCGGGGCCTGTGGCTGGCGCTCGCGCTGATCGCCGGGTACGCCGCGCTGTCCATCGTGATCGCTGGCGGCTGGAAGATGGCGACGCGGGCGGCGGCGGTGCTCGCCGTCGGCGCGGTCGTCGTGGCGTTCTCCCCGCTGCCCGGCATGATCGGCGACCGGCTGAACAACCCGCACAGCAACAACCGCCGGGTCCAGCTCGCGGTGGAGACGGTGAAGGCCACCGTGACCGGGTCGCCGCTGGTCGGGTTCGGCTCCACCCGTGACGTCCAGGGCAACTTCAACTCGGTGGGCGGCGGGTCGCGGCCGGGCTGCGACGCGTGCGCGGTGCCGCCGCTCGGCACCCAGGGCCACCTGTGGCTGCTGGTGTTCGCGCACGGGCTCGGCGGCACGCTCGCCTTCCTGGCATTCTTCCTGAGACGCTTCGCCCGGCACTGGCGCGACCACACGGCCTACTCGCTGGCCGGATGCTGCGTGCTCGTCGCGTCCGGGCTCTTCCTCTTCGTCTACGACATCGTGGAGGTACCGCTGTACACGGTGATGATCGCGGTCGCGCTGATGTGGCGCGCCGAACGGGACGCCCGCGCGGCCGAGCGCGGCGAGGCCGCGTCATGAGCGGCACGAGCGACGCCGCCGGTCCCTGGGTGGAGACCGTCGCGGACCTGTGGCCGGGGGCGGAGGTCTCCTTCCCCGGCGACGGGTCCGGGCGGGCCGATCGCGAACTGCGGTTCCTGCCGAACGCCGCGGCGCCCCGCCTGCTGCTGCCGGCCGGGCGCCCGGGCGTCGCGGCGGCGGCGCTGCGCCGGTACAGCCACGACCTGACCGCCAAGCAGCGGCTGGCCCGCGCCGCGGGCGCCGCGGCGGCCCGCACCGGGCTGCCCGGCCGGACGCTCCGCGACCGGATCACCGTGCGCGGCGGCGGCCCGTCCGTCGAGGACCGGCTCGGCGAGATCCTCGGACGGGACGTCGTCGTCGTCATCGGGCTCGGGCCGGCGGCCCGCGCGAACCGCAAGCCGATCCTGCACGCGCTGACGCCGAAGGGACGGGCCGCCGCGTTCGTCAAGGTCGGCGACAACGCGGCGACGCGGGCGCTCATCGCCGACGAGGCCGCCGCGCTCGAGCACCTCGCGGGGCGCCCGCTGCCGGGCGTCGAGGTCCCGCGCGTCCTGCACCACGGCGAGTGGAACGGGATGACGCTGCTCGTGCTGTCCCCGCTGCCGACGAGCGCCCGCGGCCGGCGGCCGCGCGCGGAGGCGCCCGTCGAGGCGATGCGCGCGCTGGCGGCGGTGGACGGCCTCGCCCGCGAGCGCCTCGCCGACAGCGGGTTCTGGGAGGCGGTCCGCGCCGTGCCCGCCGCGCTCGACGATCCCGCCCGCGCCGCCCGGCTCGGCGCGGTGATCAAGGAGGTCGAGGCCCGGCACGGCGCCCTCGACCTGGAGTTCGGCGCCTGGCACGGCGACTGGACGCCGTGGAACATGGCGTGGCACCGGGGCGTCCTGCGGCTGTGGGACTGGGAGCGGTTCGAGCGGCGCGTACCGGTCGGCTTCGACCTCGTGCACTACCGCCTGCAGGAGCGGACGCGCCGCCCCGGCCCGTCCCCGTACGCGCGGCGCCCCGGCGACGCCGCCGCCGTGCTCGCCCCGCTCGGGCTGTCCGCGGCGGCGGCCGAGGCGACCCTCGACCTGTACCTGCTGGCGCTGTGCTGCCGCTACCAGCGGGGCGGGGCGGGGCCGCGCGGCGAGGCGGTCCGCGCCCAGGCCGACGGCCTTCTCGATCTGCTCGCCGAGCACACCGCACAGCCCCCCGGAGGAAACCCGTGATCTCCCGCCGCGACGCACCCCAGTGGCTCAAGGAGGCCGGACGCGGCGCGACCCGCACGGTCGGCCGGCTCACCGCCGACTCCCGCCTGCTGCCCGGCCTGCTGATGGTCGGCACCCAGCGCGGCGGGACGACGTCGCTGTTCCGGGCGCTCGCCGAGCATCCCGCGCTCGTCCAGCCGAACTTCCACAAGGGCGTCCACTACTTCGACGTCGAGTACCACCGCGGCCTGGCCTGGTACCAGGGGCACTTCCCGCGCCGCGCCGCCGCCCGCAAGCGGCTGGAGGCGGCCGGCCTGGACGGCGTCGAGCCGATCGCGTTCGAGTCCGCGGGCTACTACATGCACCACCCGCTGGCGCCGCGGCGGATCGCGGACGACCTGCCGGGCGTGCGGCTGCTCGCGACGCTGCGCGACCCGGTCGAGCGGGCGTACTCGGCGCACCGGCACGAGCTGATGCGCGGGTTCGAGACCGAGGAGTTCGAGCGGGCGCTGGAGCTGGAGCCGGAACGGCTGAAGGGCGAGGTCGAGAAGATCGCCGCCGACCCGGCGTACCTCAGCCACGCGCACCGGCACCAGGCGTACCTGGACCGCAGCCGGTACGTGGAGCAGATCGAGGTGCTGTTCGAGCTGTTCGGCCGCGACCGCGTCATGGTGATCTTCGCGGAGGACTTCTTCGCGACGCCCGAACCGGTGTACGACCGGATCATGGACTGGCTCGGGCTGCCGCGCGTCCACCCGGCCGGGTTCGAGCAGACGAACGCGCGGCCGCGCTCCCCGATGCCCGACGCGCTCCGCGCGCGGCTGGACGAGCACTTCCTGCCCTACGACGAGCGGCTGGCGGACCTGCTGGGCGAGGTGCCGCCCTGGCGGCGATGAGACCGCGCCGCGGACGTCCCGGGCGGGCGGCGCCGCCGAACCGCGGGCCCCGGGAACCGATCGTCCGCGACCCGGACGCGGTACCGCTGGCCCGGTACGCGCGGTTCGCCCGGCGGCACCTCGTGCTGTTCCTCCTCCTGCCCGCCCTGTTCGGGGCGGGCGGGGTGCTCGTCGCGATCCTCGCGCCGAAGAGCTACGTGTCGACCGTGAACGTGCTGGCGCCGCGCGTGCCGCTGCACATCGGGCAGTTGCAGGGGCCGGGCGACACGGAGAAGGCGCGCCCGCCGAAGCCGTCCACGGTCGACACCGAGGCGCAGCTCGTCCGGTCCGACGAGGTCATCGCGCGGCTGGCGACGGTGCCGGGGTTCCGCGCGTCGCCGCAGGCGCTGCGGAAGCGCATCTCCATCACCGTGCCGTCGAACACGCGGGTGCTGGAGGTCGGCGTGGTGGCGCCGACGCCGGAGCAGGCGCGGGACGGCGCCGCGATCGTCGGCGAGTCCTACCTGAACCTGCGGCACCAGATCCTCGGCGGCGTCCGGCAGCGCAACCGCGAGTCGCTCGTGCGGCGCGAGGCGGTGCTGGAGGAGCAGCTCAAGACGTTCCCGGACGAGAACGCGTCGCAGTCGCAGCTGACGACGCGGACCCGGCGGCAGGCGGTCCAGAAGCAGCTCAAGGAGGTCCGCAACCAGCTCTCCGCGATCGACGGCGCCGACCTGGACAGCGGCGAGATCATCCGGTACGCGAACCTGCCGCGGCGCACGGAGAACCGGCGGCGGGACGTCGCGCTGTCCACCGGCGCGGCGGCGGGCCTGACGCTCGCGCTCGGCATCGCGCTGCTGCGGGACCGCCGGCCGCGCCGGGTGCGCGACGAGGAGGCGGTCGTGCTGCGCACCGACATCGCGGTGTTCGGCCGCACGGCGCCGGACGCGGCCGACCGGGACGGGACGTGCCGGCGGCTGCGGAACCTGGTGTTCGACGAGGACGCGCGGTGCGTCCTGCTGGCCGGTGCGCCCGCCGGGGCGGCGCTGCCGGTGGCGCGGGAGCTGGCCCGGTTGTGCGCGAACGGCGGCGCGTCCACCATGTTGCTGGTCCTGCGTCAGGACGGGACGGACGGGGACGTGCAGGCGTCGCGGGCGTTCCCGGAGACGGCGAACTGCGTGCGGCGCACGGTGCGGATCACCGACGGCGACCGGAGCCTGCGGGAGGCCGTGGACCGGGCCCGCGCGGAGGCCGAGATCGTGATCGTCACGGGTCCCGAACTGGCCAGCGTGGACACCTTGACGCTGGCGACGTTCTGCGATCTGACCGTCGTGGTCGCGGAGCGGGAGACGACGATCGACGTCGAGGTGGCGCGCGGGATAAGGGAACTGGCCGAGACGGCCGTTCCGGCGCGGGGGCTCATTCTGGCCGAGCCCGCCGGTCGTTGAGACGGGTCCATCGTAGGTGAACGGAAGATAAAGTCATGGGGTTGACGACCCGGCTCAGGACGAGCGAGTCGAGCGAAGGGAATCGATGTGGCGGTTGAGCACTCGGCGGAGGCGCGCGGCCAACTGGTCGCGGTGCTCCGGCGCCGCATGCGCCTGCTCATCTTCCTCGTGGTCGCGGGAACGGCGGCCGGCGTCGGCGCGGGCGTCCTGCTCCCCGCCCAGTACTCGGCGACGGCGTCGGTGCTGGTGTCGCCGCTGGAGGGCAACCCCTACTCCCCCGAGGGGCGCGGAGACGACCTGATCAACCTGGAGACCGAGGCGCAGCTCGTGCAGACCGACGCGGTCGCCGAGCTCGTCCAGCAGAAACTCAAGGGCGAGGACGTCTCCACGCTGCGGTCGAGCGTGTCGACGGTCGTCCCGCCGAACACGCAGATCCTGAACATCGTCTACACGGCGGGCAGCGGCGACGCGGCCGAGAAGGGCGCCCGCGCGTTCGCCGAGGCGTACCTGAAGTACCGGCAGCAGCGCGCGCAGGCCGTCATCGACGGCAAGCTGAAGAAGCTGGAAGAGCAGGCCGCCAAGGTCCAGGAGAACATGACGCAGGCCAACCAGCAGCTCGCGGGCGCGTCCAGCGCGCAGCGCACCCTGCTGGGGCAGCGCATCACCGCCTACGCCAACCAGCTCGGCGTGATCGACGAGCAGAAGAACGACGTCAGCAGCACCCCGGTGGAGCCGGGCCAGGTGATCAACCCGGCGTCGGCGAAGGGCGGCGCGGGCGCCAAGCGGATCGGGATGTTCGGCGGTGCCGGTCTCGTCCTGGGCGCCCTGCTGGGCCTGGCGCTGGTGCTGACCCGGGAGCGGCTCGACCGGCGGCTGCGCACCGCCGAGCAGGTCGAGGCGATGGGCCTGCGGGTGCTGAGCATCGTGCCGCCCGGCGCGGGCGGGGAGCTGGCGCTGGCGGACGGGGCGCGCACCCCGGCGGGCGAGGCGTACCGGCGGCTGCGGTCGGGGATCGTCGCGAACATCCACGCGACCCCGATCACGATGCTGGTGGCGGGCGCGTCCCCCGCGACGACCACGTCGACGACCGGGACGAACCTGGCGGTGGCGCTCGCCTACGCGGGGTCCGACACGATCCTGGTGGACGCGACGGCCGACGAGCCGGACCCGGCGGCGTCGTTCGGGCTGCCGCCCGGCAAGGGCCTGTCGGAGATCCTGCTCAAGGGGACCGACCCGGCGGCGCTGCTCATCCACGCCGACTCGCAGCTGCGGCTGCTGCCGCGCGGCGCGAACCCGGCGGCCGCCGCGCACCGGTTCAGCGGCCCGCGGATGCGCGACGCCGTCGACACGCTCCGCGACCGCGCCGACTTCGTGCTGGTCAACGCGCCCGACGTGCACGACGCCGACACGCAGGCGCTGTGCACGCTCGTCGACACCGTCGTCCTCGTCGTGCAGGACGGCGTGACCACCCGCGAGGACCTGCAGCAGGCGTACGCGGAGGTCGTCCACGCGGGCTCGACGGTCCTGGGCGTCGTCATCGAGTCGACCTCGGGCGTCCCGCCGCGGCCCGTCCGGCACGCCACCCCGCCGCGTCCGGCGGCGCCGCAGCAGCCCGGCGGCGGCGCCGGGGACCGGCGCCGTTCCGGCCCGCCCGGCGAATGGGGC